>NZ_JBHXML010000019.1:0-115617 GCF_042720345.1 Kitasatospora sp. NPDC058478
CCGACGGCCTTCGTGCTGTTCGCAGTGGAAGAATGGGGCCCATGAGCGAGTTCCAGATCCCAGAGCGCCACGCGCGGCTGCTGGCCTACGCGCAAAGCCTGACGCCTCCGGCCGGGTGGAAGATCGAGATCTCCGGCGACGAGATCATCATGATGGCCGGCCCATCGGTGATCCACCAGCGCAACCTGCTGCTCATCCGCGAGCAGTTCGACGCGCGTCGCCCGTCCGACCTGATGCCGAGCGAGAACACCGATCTGGCGTCGCCGAACGTGGGCAAGCTGCGCAACCCCGACCTGACCTACATCCCGATCTCGGTCGTCGAACTGGGCGGCAACGAGGTGCCGGCCGAGGAGGCGGCGATCGCGGTGGAGATCGTCTCGCCGTCGAACCCGGAGAACGACCTGGTCGGCAAGGTGCGCGACTACCCGCAGATGCGGATCCCGCTGTACCTGCTGATCGATCCGCGCAAGGGCGACATCACCCTCTACTCCGAGCCCTCCGACGGCGCCTACCGCCAACGCTGGACCGGCAGTTTCGGCGACCGGGTGCCGATCCCCACTCCCTTCGGCTTCGAGCTCGCCACCGACGGTCTCATCCGTTACCCGGCCTGACCGATCAGGTCGCCCGGCAGCTGCCGCCGGGCGACCCGCACCGCCCGAGGCGGCACCGTCAGAACGAAGACGCCCGGAACAAGAACGCCCGGACCAGCACCGCTCAGAACGGGAAGGCCGTGCGCCCGTGCTGGACGGAGATCCACTTCACGGTGGTGAACGCGTCCACCGTGGACTCCCCGTTGAGCCGCCCGATGCCGGAGTTCTTCTCCCCGCCGAACGGCACCGCCGGCTCGTCGGCGATGGTCCCGCCGTTGACGTGGATCATGCCGGTCTCGATCCGGTGCGCGACCCGGACGCCGCGCTCGACGTCGCCGGTGTGCACCGCGCCGCTGAGCCCGAAGGGGCTGTCGTTGGCGAGCCGGACGGCCTCGTCCTCGCCGTCGAAGGGCACCACGAGCACGACCGGGCCGAAGAGTTCGCGCTGGAGGATCGGCGCGTCCTCGGCCAGGCCGGTGAGGACGACGGGCTCCATCAGGCTGCCGACGGTGGTGCCGCGCAGCAGTGCGGTGGCGCCGGCGGCGATGGCCTGGTCGACCTGGGCGGTGATGGTGTCGGCCTGGACGGGGTTGATCAGCGGGCCGATCTGGGTGGCCGGGTCCTTGGGGTCGCCGACGGTGAGCGAGGAGATCTTCGCGACGAACTTGGCGGTGAACTCGGCCTCGACGGAGCGGTCGACGAGGACGCGGTTGGCGGCCATGCAGACCTGGCCCTGGTGGGCGAAGCGGCTGAACACGGCGGCGTCCACGGCGTAGTCGAGGTCGGCGTCGTCGAGCACGATCAGCGCGCTGTTGCCGCCGAGTTCGAGCACGGTCCGCTTGAAGTTGGCGGCGGCGACGGTGGCGACGTGCCGGCCGATCCGGTCGGAGCCGGTGAAGGCGATGACCTTGGGCACGGGGTGCTCGATGAAGGCGTCGCCGATCTCGGCGATGTCGGTGACCACGACGTTGAACAGCCCGGCCGGCAGGCCGGCCTCCTCGAAGAGCCGGGCGATCAGGGTGCCGCCGACGATCGGGGTCTCCTGGTGCGGCTTGAGCACCACGCCGTTGCCGAGCGCGAGGGCGGGGGCGACGGCCTTGATCGAGAGGTACAGCGGGAAGTTGAACGGGCTGATCACGCCGACGACGCCGACCGGCAGCCGGTAGAGGCGGTTCTCCTGGCCCTGCGTGATCGAGGGCAGCAGCCGGCCCTCCAGGCCCAGGGACACCCGCAGGCAGTCCCGCAGCATGTCCTTGACCAGGGAGAGTTCGAAGGCGGCCTTGAGCGCGGTGCCACCGAGCTCGGCCATGATGGCGCGGGTGATCTCCTCCTCGCGCTCCTCGATCAGGCGCAGCACGCGTTCGAAGACGAGCCGGCGGGCGTAGGGGGTGGTGGCGGCCCACTGCTTCTGGGCCCGTTCGGCGGCCCGGTAGGCCCGGTCGACCTCGGCGATGGTGGCGACGGTGATGGTGGCGAGCTTGTCGCCGGTGTAGGGGTCGACGTCGACGATGTCCCAGGAGCCGCTGCCGCTGCACCATTCGCCGTCGATGTACTGCAGCGCCAACTCGGAGAAGTACGACATCTGATCCCTCTCGTGCCGGTTCGGGGAACGTCGGCGGGCGAGCCGCTACGGCCCGGTCTGATTGGGCATCATCGTACTGACGTCTTACAGCTCTTGGCGTACGGAGTGCAGGAGCTGCCGGGTCTGTTCGGGGTCGAGGCTGTCGGCGAGCAGTCCTTCCATGGCGTGGCGGTACTCGGCGACCTCGGCCGGCTTGTCGAGGTAGAGCGCGGTGGTGAACTGTTCGACGTAGACGACGTCGGCGAGTTCGGGTTCGGCGAAGCCGAGTACGGTGAAGGCGCCGCTCTCGGCGCTCAGTCCGGCGCAGCCCAGCGGCAGCACCCGGAGCCGGACGTTGGGCAGTTCGCCGAGTTCGAGCAGCCGGTCGATCTGGTTGCGCATCAGCTCGGGGCCGCCCCAGGGGCGGCGCAGCGCGGCCTCGTCGAGGATCGCGAGCAGGCGGGGGCCGCTCTCGGCGGTGAGCAGGGCCTGGCGTTTGAGCCGGACCTCGACGCGGCGTTCGATCTCGCCGGGGTCGGTGACGTGGCCGCCGGCGGCGATGACGGCGCGGGCGTAGTCGGCGGTCTGGAGCAACCCGTGGACGAACTGGACCTCGTAGCTGCGGATCTCGGCGACGGCCTCTTCCAGGCCGACGTAGTTCTGGAACCAGGCGGGCAGCACGTCGCCGTACTCGTGCCACCAGGAGGTGGCGTTGGCGTCCCGGACGAGTCCGAGGACGGTGGCGCGCTCCTGCTCGGCCTCGACGCCGTACAGGGTGAGCAGGTCGGCGACGTCGCGTTCCTTGAAGCCGACCCGGCCGAGTTCCATCCGGCTGATCTTGGACTCGGAGGCGCGGATCGAGTAGCCGGCCTCCTCGCGGCTGACGCCCCTGGCCTCGCGGAGCTTGCGCAGCTGGGTGCCGAGCAGCAGGCGCCGTACCGTGGCGCCTCCGCTTGTCTGAGTCGTGCTCATCGCGTCAACCTCCGCACTCGCGCAGCAGCCCCCCGGCCGTCGGCGGCAGTCTGCCACCTGGCACCGGCGAACAACAGTCCGTCCGGTCAGGCCCTCCCGCGCGGCGTCCGGAACGGGCCTACGGTAGACCCAAGTCCTGGGAAATGTCTGAGAGTTGACACGACCCTTGACGGGCCCGCCAGCTTCAGGGTAGGCGGGGGAACGCGACGGCGCCCGCCCTCCAACTGGTCGGGGAAGAGGGCAGGCGCCAGGAGACCGCGTTGGCCCGGCGACTCTGGCGGGGGCAGCGGGTTGAGCTCCCGGCGATGCGGCACCGGGGGTTCGGGGGGCCGGTCGGCCCGTCAGACGACCAGCGGGCGGTCGGTGGGACGGATCGGGGCCGGCAGTGGGGTCTTGCCGCCGAGGTACTTGTCCACCGCGGCTGCGGCCGAGCGGCCTTCCGCGATGGCCCAGACGATCAGCGACTGACCGCGGCCGGCGTCTCCGCAGACGTAGACGCCATCGACATTGGTGGCGAACCGGCCGTCGCGGCCAATGTTACCGCGCGCGTCCAGGTCCACGCCGAGCTGCTCGACCAGGCCGTTGCGGACGTCGGTGCCGGTGAAGCCCATGGCCAGGGTGACGAGCTGCGCCGGGACGGCCCGCTCGGTGCCGGGGACGGGCTCGAAGCGGCCGTCCCTGAACTCGACCTCGACGAGGTGCAGCTCCTGGACGTTGCCGTCCTCGTCGCCGGTGAAGCGGGTGGTGTTCACGGAGTAGATCCGCTCGCCGCCCTCCTCGTGCGCGGAGGTGACCTTGTAGGTCATCGGCATGGTCGGCCAGGGCTGGTGGCCGGGGCGCTCCTCGGAGGGCCGCGGCATGATCTCCAGCTGGGTGACGGAGGCCGCGCCCTGGCGGTGGGCGGTGCCGACGCAGTCGGCGCCGGTGTCGCCGCCGCCGATGACGACGACGTGCTTGCCCTTGGCGCTGATCGGCGACTCGACGAAGTCGCCCTCCTGCACCTTGTTGGCCAGCGGCAGGTACTCCATGGCCTGGTGGACGCCCTTGAGCTCGCGCCCGGGCACCGACAGGTCGCGCGCGGTGGTGGCGCCGGCGGCGACGACGACGGCGTCGAAGCGCTCGCGCAGCTGCTGGCCGGTGATGTCCTCGCCGACATGCACGCCGGTGCGGAAGCGGGTGCCCTCCGCGCGCATCTGCTCGACGCGGCGGTTGATGTGGCGCTTCTCCATCTTGAACTCGGGGATGCCGTAGCGCAGCAGGCCGCCGACGCGGTCGGCGCGCTCGTACACGACGACGGTGTGCCCGGCCCGGGTGAGCTGCTGGGCGACGGCCAGGCCGGCCGGGCCGGAGCCGACGACGGCGACGGTCTTGCCGGACAGCCGCTCCGGGACCTGCGGCGTGACGCCGCCGCGGTCCCAGGCCTTGTCGATGATGGTGACCTCGACGTTCTTGATGGTCACCGCGTCCTGGTTGATGCCGAGCACGCAGGCCGACTCGCAGGGCGCCGGGCAGAGGCGGCCGGTGAACTCCGGGAAGTTGTTGGTCGCGTGCAGCCGCTCGATCGCGCCGACGAAGTCGTCCCGGTAGGCGAGGTCGTTCCACTCGGGGATGAGGTTCCCGAGCGGGCAGCCGTTGTGGCAGAACGGGATGCCGCAGTCCATGCAGCGGCCGGCCTGCTCGGTGATGATCGGCAGGAGGCTGCGCTCGACGTAGACCTCGTTCCAGTCCCGCAGGCGCACGTCGACGGGGCGCCGCTCGGCCAGCTGCTTGGGCGTGGTCAGGAAGCCCTTGGGGTCAGCCATTAGCCGCCTCCATCATCTTGCGAGTGGTCTCGGCCTCGGAGAGGCCGTCGCGCTCAGCGGCGTCCTTGGCGGCGAGCACTGCCTTGTAGTCGGTCGGCATGATCGTGGAGAAGCGGGAGACCCCGCTGCCCCAGTCGGCCAGGAGTTCGGCGGCGACGGTGGAGCCGGTCTCCTCGTAGTGCTGCTGCACGGTCTCGCGCAGCCAGTCGCGGTCGGCGGCGGAGGGGGCCTCGATGCCCACCAGGCCGTCGTTGACGTTCGCGGGGCGCAGGTCCAGGACGTAGGCGATGCCGCCGGACATGCCGGCCGCCAGGTTGCGCCCGGTCTCGCCGAGGATGACGACCCGGCCGCCGGTCATGTACTCCAGGCCGTGGTCGCCCACGCCCTCGACGACCAGGGTGGCGCCGGAGTTGCGGACGGCGAAGCGCTCGCCGGCCTTGCCGCGCAGGTGGATCCGGCCGGAGGTGGCGCCGTAGCCGATGGTGTTGCCGGCGATGACGTGGTTCTGCGCGTCGTTGCCGATGGCCGCGGCGTCGCGGGCCGGGCGGACGATCACGACGCCGCCGGAGAGGCCCTTGCCGACGTAGTCGTTGGCGTCGCCCTCCAGCCGCAGGGTCACGCCGCGCGGCACGAAGGCGCCGAAGGACTGCCCGGCGGAGCCGGTGAAGGTGACGTCGATGGTGCCCTCGGGCAGGCCCTCGCCGCGGTAGCGCTTGGTCACCTCGTGGCCGAGCATGGTGCCGACGGTGCGGTTGACGTTGCGGATCGGCAGCTGGATGCGGACGGTCTCGCCGCGTTCCAGGGCGTCCTCGGCGAGCGTGATCAGCTGGTTGTCCAGGGCCTTGTCGAGCGCGTGGTCCTGGGAGGTGGTGCGGTGGCGGGCCGCGCCCTCGGGCAGCTGCGGGACGTGGAAGAGCGGGGCCAGGTCGAGCCCGGCGGCCTTCCAGTGGTCGATGGCGGCGGCCGCGTCGATGTGCTCGGCGTGGCCGACGGCCTCCTCGATCGTGCGGAAGCCCAGCTCGGCGAGGATCTCCCGGACCTCCTCGGCGATGAACTCGAAGAAGTTGACCACGAACTCGGGCTTGCCGGAGAAGCGCTCGCGCAGCACCGGGTTCTGGGTGGCGACGCCGACCGGGCAGGTGTCCAGGTGGCAGACGCGCATCATGATGCAGCCGGAGACGACCAGCGGCGCGGTGGCGAAGCCGAACTCCTCGGCGCCGAGCAGCGCGGCGATGACGACGTCGCGGCCGGTCTTGAGCTGGCCGTCGGTCTGCACGACGATGCGGTCGCGCAGGCCGTTGAGCAGCAGGGTCTGCTGGGTCTCGGCGAGGCCGAGCTCCCAGGGGCCGCCCGCGTGCTTCAGCGAGGTCAGCGGGGAGGCGCCGGTGCCGCCGTCGTGCCCGGAGACCAGCACCACGTCGGCGTGCGCCTTGGAGACGCCCGCGGCGACCGTGCCGACGCCGACCTCGGAGACCAGCTTCACGTGGATGCGGGCGGCCGGGTTGGCGTTCTTGAGGTCGTGGATGAGCTGCGCCAGGTCCTCGATCGAGTAGATGTCGTGGTGCGGCGGCGGCGAGATCAGGCCGACACCCGGGGTGGAGTGCCGGGTCTTGGCGACCCACGGGTAGACCTTGTGGCCGGGCAGCTGGCCGCCCTCGCCGGGCTTGGCGCCCTGGGCCATCTTGATCTGGATGTCGTCGGCGTTGACCAGGTACTCGGAGGTGACGCCGAAGCGGCCGGAGGCGACCTGCTTGATGGCCGAGCGGCGCTGCGGGTCGTACAGGCGGTCCGGGTCCTCGCCGCCCTCGCCGGTGTTGGACTTGCCGCCGAGGCGGTTCATCGCGATGGCGAGGGTCTCGTGCGCCTCCAGGGAGATGGAGCCGTACGACATGGCGCCGGTGGAGAAGCGCTTGACGATCTCGGAGACGGGCTCGACCTCCTCGACCGGGATCGGGGTCCGGCCGAGGGCGTCCAGCTGGAACAGGCCGCGCAGCGTCATCAGGCGGGTGGACTGCTCGTTCACCCGGTCCGTGTACTGCTTGAAGATGTCGTACCGGCGGTTGCGGGTGGAGTGCTGGAGCCGGAAGACGGTGTCCGGGTCGAACAGGTGCGGCTCGCCCTCGCGGCGCCACTGGTACTCGCCGCCGATCTCCAGCGCGCGGTGCGCGGCCGGGATGCCGGAGGCCGGGTAGGCCTTGGCGTGGCGGGCGGCGGTCTCCTTGGCGATCTCCTCCAGGCCGATGCCGCCGAGCTTGGTGGTGGTGCCGGCGAAGTAGCCGTCGACCAGCTCCTGGGAGAGGCCGATGGCCTCGAAGACCTGGGCGCCGCGGTAGGAGGCGACGGTCGAGATGCCCATCTTGGACATGACCTTGAGCACGCCCTTGCCGAGCGCCTTGATCAGGTTCTTGATGGCCTTCTCGGCCTCGACGCCCTGGATGAAGACCTTCTGGGCGACGAGGTCCTCGACGGACTCCATGGCCAGGTACGGGTTGACGGCGCCGGCGCCGTAGCCGATCAGCAGCGCGACGTGGTGCACCTCGCGGACGTCGCCGGCCTCGACCAGCAGCGACACCTGGGTGCGCTGCTTGGTGCGGATGAGGTGGTGGTGGATCGCGGAGGTGAGCAGCAGCGAGGGGATCGGGGCGTGCTCGGCGTCGGAGTGCCGGTCGGAGAGCACGACGATCCGGGCGCCGTCGGCGATCGCGGCGTCGGCCTCGGCGGCGATCTCGGCCAGCCGGGCGGCCAGGCCCTGGCCGCCGGCGGCGACCTTGTAGAGGCCGGAGAGCGTGACGGCCTTGAGGCCGGGCTGGTCGCCGTCGTGGTTGATGTGGACGAGCTTGGCCAGCTCGTCGTTGTCGATCACCGGGAAGGTGATGCCGACCGAGCGGCAGGCGGCGGCCTCGGCGGCCAGCAGGTTGCCCTCGGGGCCGAGGTTGCTGAGCAGCGAGGTGACGAGCTCCTCGCGGATGGCGTCCAGCGGCGGGTTGGTGACCTGCGCGAAGAGCTGGACGAAGTAGTCGAACAGCAGGCGCGGCTTCTCGCTGAGCGCGGCGATCGGCGAGTCGGTGCCCATCGAGCCGAGCGCCTCGCCGCCGGTCTTGGCCATCGGCGCGAGGATGACCCGCAGCTCCTCCTCGGTGTAGCCGAAGGTCTGCTGGCGGCGGGTGACCGAGGCGTGGGTGTGGAAGATGTGCTCGCGCTCGGGCAGCTTGGCGAGCTGGATCTGCCCGGCGCCGACCCACTCCGCGTAGGGGTGCTCGGCGGCGAGGGAGGACTTGATCTCCTCGTCCCCGACGATGCGGCCCTCGGCGGTGTCGACGAGGAACATCCGGCCGGGCTGCAGGCGGCCCTTCTTGACGACCTTCTCCTGCTCGATGTCGAGCACGCCGACCTCGGAGGAGAGGACGACCAGGCCGTCCTCGGTGATCCAGTAGCGGGCCGGGCGCAGGCCGTTGCGGTCGAGCACGGCGCCGATCTGGGTGCCGTCGGTGAAGGTGACGCAGGCCGGGCCGTCCCAGGGCTCCATCAGGTTGGAGTGGTACTGGTAGAAGGCGCGGCGGGCCGGGTCCATGGTGGCGTGGTTCTCCCACGCCTCCGGGATCATCATCAGCACCGAGTGCGGCAGCGAGCGGCCGCCGAGGTGGAGCAGCTCCAGGACCTCGTCGAAGGAGGCGGAGTCGGAGTGGTCCGGGGTGCAGACCGGGAAGATCCGCTCCAGGCCCCGGCCGTTGCGGTTGGCGGGGATGAGGTCGGTGGCGAGCTGGGACTCGCGGGCGCTCATCCAGTTGCGGTTGCCCTTGACCGTGTTGATCTCGCCGTTGTGGGCGACGAACCGGTACGGGTGGGCGAGCGGCCAGCTCGGGAAGGTGTTGGTGGAGAAGCGCGAGTGCACCAGGCCGACGGCGGAGGCGTAGGAGCGGTCCGACAGGTCGGGGAAGAAGGGCTCCAGCTGGCCGGTGGTCAGCATGCCCTTGTAGACGATGGTGCGCGCGGACAGCGACGGGAAGTAGACCCCGACCTCGCGCTCGGAGCGCTTGCGGACGACGAAGGCGGTCCGGTCGAGCTCGATCCCGGCCAGGCCGTCCTTGGCGAGGAAGAGCTGCCGGAAGCGCGGCATGACGCTGCGGGCGGTGGCGCCGAGCAGGTCCGGGGTGGCGGGGACGTCGCGCCAGCCGAGGACGGTCACGTCCTCCTCGGCCGCGATGGCCTCGATCCGGGCGACGGCGTCCGCGTCGGCGGCGTCCTCGTCGGGCAGGAAGGCGATGCCGACCGCGTAGGAGCCGGCGGCGGGGAGCTCGAAGTCGACCTTGCCGCGCAGGAAGGCGTCCGGGATCTGGGTGAGGATGCCGGCGCCGTCACCGGAGTCCGGCTCGGCGCCGGTGGCGCCGCGGTGCTCCAGGTTGCGCAGGACGGTCAGCGCCTGTTCGACGATGGTGTGGTCGGCGATGCCGGTCAGCGTGGCGACGAAACCGACGCCGCAGGCGTCGTGCTCGTTTCGCGGGTCGTACAGGCCCTGAGCGGTAGGTCGCGCATCCGGAACGAGCGCGTACGGCTGGCGGGCTGCGCCGGCCTGGGGCTCGTTGGCGGAGTGCATGGATGCAGGCAGCATCGGCTCTCCCGTCGTCGTCTTTCGGCTGTGTGGTGCAAGGAGGGACGACGTTGGCCCTGATGCGATTTCGTGCAAGTTACATGATGCCCAAGATCCCGGGAAGTGGAATATCTCGTCCACATGGCGGACTGATCCGCAGGTCAAGGGGGGAATGAGAGGACGCGCCACAATGCGCGTCCCCTCGATTGTGCCCGGCGGTCGGCCGCCTGAAACAGGGGCGAAACCCGATCGCCACACGGGACGATCAAGGACGCCTGTGAATCGATCCCGAGGGCTCACCCACGGATGCGAATCCTCGGCCCCGAAGCCCGGATGGTGAGACTAGGCCAGGCACCGCCCGGCGGCCATGTGCGGAACGTCACGCACTACCTGGCATAGTCATGCACTCCTCCGGGTCGTCACACACCCCGGCCGAACGAGTGCACCTAGCCGACGTGCCCGCCGATCAGCCACCCCAGCAGATACGTCACCCCGGCCGCCGCCCCGCCCAGCACCAGCTGCCGCAGCCCGCTGAACCACCAGCTGCGCGCCGTCACCCGGGCCACCACCGCGCCGCACAGGAACAGCCCCACCACCGACAGCAGCAACGCCGGCACCAGCGAGGTCGCCCCCAGCAGGTACGGCAGCAGCGGCAGCAGCGCGCCCACCGCGAAGCAGACGAAGGACGACCCGGCGGCCACCCACGGTGACGGCAGGTCGTTCGGGTCGATGCCCAGCTCCTCCCGGGCGTGGATCTCCAGGGCCTGGTCCGGGTTGGCGGACAGCTGCCGGGCCACCTCGTGGGCGAGGTCCGGCTCCACCCCGCGGGAGATGTACAGCTGCGCCAGCTCGGCCAGCTCGCCGTGCGGGTTGCGGCTCAGCTCCAGCCGCTCGGCCTCGATCTCGGCCTGCACCAGCTCGGCCTGCGAGGCCACCGAGGTGTACTCCCCCGCCGCCATCGAGCAGGCGCCGGCCACCAGCCCGGCGAGCCCGGTCAGCACCACCGTGCCGCTGGACGCCGAGCCGCCGACCACGCCGGTCATCAGCGCGAAGTTGGAGACCAGGCCGTCCATCGCCCCGAACACGGCGGGCCGCAGCCAGCCTCCGTTCACGTCCCGGTGGTGCCCGGCAGCGGGTATGCGGGGGTGGTGCCCGGCCTCGGGCTCCAGGGTGGTCGCGCTCACGGCAGTTCCCCTCCGTTCGATTCGTCTGCCCCGACCGTAGACCGTCTGACCTGCGCATTTCCAGCAAAGTAAGGCTGTCCGAACAGCGCTTCGGCCGCCCTGCGCGAGCATCGCGCGGGCGGCCGAAGCGGGGGGAACTCCCAGGTCAGGTCAGGTTCTTGGCATTCTTGTCGGCGCTCTCGACGGCCTCGGAGGCTGCCTCCGCGTCCGCCTTTTCGTCCGCGGACTGGGACAGTTCGGCGGTCTCACCGGCCCCGGCGACCTTCTCGGACGGCGCGGGCTTCCCGGCGGCCTTCTCCGCCGAAGCGGCCTTGCCGGCCTTCTCGGCCTTGCCGGACTTCTCGGACCCCGCGGCCTTGCCGGACGCCGCCGCCTTGTCGGACGGGCCCTGCGCCTCGCCCTCCTCGTCGGCCAGCGGGTCGATGCTCGCCGGGTCCTCCCGGCCGGGCCGCTTCTTGCCGACGACCACCAGGTAGACCACGGCGCCGATGAACACCACGATCGACGTCCAGTCGTTCAGCCGCAGGCCGAAGTAGACGTGCGCCTCGTCGATCCGCAGCCACTCGGTCCAGAACCGGCCCACCGTGTACGCGGCCACGTACAGCGCGAAGGCCCGGCCGTGCCCCAGCTTGAAGCGGCGGTCGGCCCAGATCACCAGCAGCGCGACGCCGACGCACCAGATCGACTCGTACAGGAAGGTCGGGTGGTAGACGCCCTTGACGACCTCGCCGCCCGGCAGCGTCTTGTCGATCTCCAGGCCCCACGGCAGCGTGGTCGGCCGGCCGTACAGCTCCTGGTTGAAGTAGTTGCCCCAGCGGCCCATCGCCTGCGCGAGCGCGATGCCCGGCGCGATGGCGTCCGCGTACGCGGGCAGCGGCACGCCCCGGCGGCGGCAGCCGATCCAGGCCCCGACCGCGCCGAGCGCGACGGCGCCCCAGATGCCGAGGCCGCCCTCCCAGATCTTGAAGGCGTTCCAGGGGTTCTTGCCGACCCCGAAGTACAGCTGGTGGTCGGTGATCACGTGGTACAGCCGGCCGCCGACCAGGCCGAAGGGCACGGCCCAGACGGCGATGTCGCCGACCGTGTGCTTGGCACCGCCCCGGGCGACCCAGCGCTTGCTGCCGAGCCAGACGGCCACGACGACACCGAGGATGATGCAGAAGGCGTAGGCGCGCAGCGGGACCGGTCCGAGGTACAGGACGCCCCGCGACGGGCTGGGAATGTAGGCGATATCCATGGCGGTTCCGACGCTACAGGGTCTGCGGCCCCTGCTGGGCACCCCCGGGGTCACAGATACCGAACAACGGGCGCCGGGAACGACGCCGCCGCCCCCTCCGGACGGGGAGGAGGCGGCGGCGGTCACCCGGCGGTGTGCAGGGCTCAGCCCGCGGTCGGCGACGGGTTGTTGGCCTCCGAGGCGGTGCTGGTGGGCGCCGGGGTCTGCCCGTTGGAGCCCGCGGTGCCCAGCTGCTTGCCCTGATTGGCGGCGTCGACCCACTTCACCAGGTTCGCCGGGGTGATCTCCTCGGCGCCGTTCTTGGGGTAGACCGGCTGGCCGTTGAGCAGCACGGTCGGGGTGGACTTGTAGCTGGACTTGTCGAAGTCCTGCTGCACGGACGACACCCATCCGCCGTACTTGTTGTCGTTGACGCAAGCCTGGAAGGCGGGCGTGTCGAGGCCGTTGACCTGCTTGGCGAGGTTGATCAGGACGGCCTTGTCGCCGAAGGCGTCGCTGGTCTCGCCCGGCTGGTTGCGGTACAGCACGTCGTGGAAGTCCCGGAAGTGCCCGGCGTCCTGGGCGCAGGCCAGCGCGTTGGCGCCCGCCTTGGAGCCCTTGCCCGGGACGGCCCGGTCGATGAACGACACGATGTGGTAGTTGGTGTAGATCTTGCCGGCGTCTTCCAGCTGGTCGACGGTCGAGGAGAACTCGCGCTCGAAGATCCCGCAGGCCGGGCAGCGCGGGTCCTCGTAGACGGTGAGGACGGCCGGGGCGTTGGCCGAGCCGGCCGGGATGACCAGGTTCTTGTCGCCGATCGTCCCGGCGGGGGCGGCGACCGGGGTCTCCGGCTTGGAGCGCTGGTTCTGCACCACGACGCCGGTGACCACGGCGGCGGCGATCACCACGAGCACCGCGCCGCCCACCAACAGCTTCTTCCTGCGCTTGGACGTGGCCTCGTCGGCCGACCGCTGCTCCAGCATCCGCTCGCGGGCGGTGCGCTTGCCTTCTCGGTTCTTCTCGCTCATTGCCTTGACATCCACAATCGGGAGGGCCTTCGTGGGGTGGGGTGGGGGTGCGGCGGGGCCGGCCGGTCAGCTCGCCAGCCAGCCGTCCGCCGAGAACCTGGTGCGGGGCCGCCACAGCAGCCACCCGGCCAGCAGGAGGAACCCGGTGTCGCGCAGGATCTCCTGGAGGTACTCGGTCTGCGAGGCGTCGACGTGCCCGCCGCCGCCGAAGCAGCCGCAGTCGATCGAGATGCCGCGCGCCCAGGCGGCGGCGATCCCGGCGATGAAGGTGAGCAGCAGCAGCGCGGAGACGCCGGCGACGATCCGGACGCCGAGGCCGATCACCAGCAGCAGGGCGAGCGCCAGCTCCAGGAAGGGCAGGGCGTAGCCGACCGGCTTGACCAGGCCCTCGGGCAGGATCTCGTAGGCGCGGACGGCCTGGGCGGCCTCCGCCGGGTCGGCGATCTTGGCCAGGCCGGCCCAGCCCCAGACCACCGCGAGGCCGAGCCGGACGACGGTGCCCAGCCACGGACTCCAGGCCGGCACCGGCCGCCGGGCGGGCGGCGCGGGCGCCGGGTCACCGGGCTGCGCTGCCGGGCCGGCCATCAGGGAACCCCCCTCGGGAAACTCGTTCACTTCCTGATGAACCGTAAGGGACGAAGGGCGGTTCCTCCATATTCAGGAATTAAGCCGGATGGGTGACGTCTGGTGATGGTGTGTCCGAATCCGGCGAACGTCCGTTCAAGGGCGGACGGCCGGGCGGGTGGCCGCGCGGACGCCCGTGGTCGATCAGGTCCGCGCGGCCCTCAGGAGCGGCAGCCGGGCGGACGCCCCGGGTCGAACAGGTCGGCGCGGCCCTCGTGGTGCGGGTGGGCGGCCCGTTCGGCGGCGTCCCAGCGGGCCGCCTCGGCGCAGGCGTACGCGTCCCGCACGGCCCGCTCGGCACCGCGCCTGGCCAGCGCCTGCCCCACCTCGGTGTGCGCGCCGACGGCGGCGCCGAGCGCCAGCGCGGCGGCGGCCGCCCGCAGCAGAACGGCCCGATGGAGACCCGGCACCGGCTCACTCCTTCGCTCGCTCGGCAACCCCCGTGCACCTCGTTCGTGCACTCGTCCCTCCACTCAACGCCGGTCAACCCCGCCTGATGCGTGTGCCCGTCGCTGTTCACCCGTTCGGGGCCGCGCGAGCGCCGCCGCCCGGCGAGCCGGGCGCACGCAAACGCGACGGCCCGCCACCCACGAAGGGCGACGGGCCGTCAGGACGTACGGGTCAGCGCCGGCGGACGCCCGCCGCCAGCTCGCCGGCCAGGGCGCGCACCGCGTCCAGCGCGGCCGCCTCGTCGTCGCCGGCCTCCAGGATCCGCTTCACGAACGCGGAGCCCACGATCACGCCGTCGGCGAAGCCCGCCACCTCCGCGGCCTGCGCGGGGGTGGAGACGCCGAGGCCGACGCAGACCGGCAGGTCGGTGGTGGCCCGGGTGCGGGCGACCAGGTCCTCGGCGAGCGAGCCGACCTGGGCGCGGGTCCCGGTCACGCCCATCACGGCGGCCGCGTAGACGAAGCCGCTGCCGGCCGCGGTGACCTCGGCCAGGCGCGGGTCCTTGCTGCTGGGGGCGACCACGAACACGGTGTCGAGCCCGTGCTCGTCCGCCGCCTTGCGCCACTCCTCGGACTCCTCCACCGGCAGGTCCGGCAGGATGCAGCCGGCGCCGCCCGCGGCGGCGAGGTCGGCGGCGAAGCGCGCGGTGCCGTAGCGGTCGACCGGGTTCCAGTACGTCATCACCAGCACCGCCGCCTCGGGGTGCGCGGTGGCGACCTCCTGGACGGTGCGCAGCACGTCCTTGATCCGCACGCCGCCGCGCAGCGCGATGTCGTCGGCGGTCTGGATGACAGCGCCGTCCAGGACCGGGTCGGAGTGCGGCAGGCCGACCTCGACGATGTCGCAGCCGCCCTCGATCAGCGCGTTGATCGCCCGGATGCCGCCGTCGACGGTCGGGAAGCCGCCCGGCAGGTAGCCGATCAGCGCGGCGCGGTCCTCGGCCTTGGCGGCCGCCAGGATGCCACTGAGCTTCGATGCCATGGTCACTTACCCCCGTGGGCCGCGTCGTGGGCCGAGCCGCCGGCCGGCTCGTCGTACAGGCCGAAGTACTCGGCCGCGGTGTGCATGTCCTTGTCGCCGCGCCCGGAGAGCGAGACCAGGATGGTGGCCTCGGGCCCGAGCTCGCGGCCCAGCTCCAGGGCGCCGGCCAGCGCGTGGGCGCTCTCGATGGCCGGGATGATGCCCTCGGTGCGGGACAGCAGCCGCAGCGCCTGCATGGCGGCGTCGTCGGTGACGGGGCGGTACTCGGCCCGTCCGGTGTCCTTCAGCCAGGCGTGCTCCGGGCCGACGCCCGGGTAGTCGAGGCCGGCGGAGATGGAGTGCGACTCGATGGTCTGGCCGTCCTCGTCCTGGAGGACGTAGGTGCGCGAGCCGTGCAGCACGCCGGGGTCGCCCTTGGTGAGGGTGGCGGCGTGCTTGGGGGTGTCGGCGCCCTCGCCGGCGGCCTCGCAGCCGATCAGGCGCACGCCGGCGTCGGGGATGAACTCGTGGAAGATGCCCATCGCGTTGGAGCCGCCGCCGACGCAGGCTACGACGGCGTCGGGCAGCCGCCCGGTGCGGTCGAGCACCTGCTGGCGGGCCTCGATGCCGATGACCCGGTGGAAGTCGCGGACCATCATCGGGAAGGGGTGCGGGCCGGCCACGGTGCCGAACAGGTAGTGGGTGGAGTCCACGTTGGCGACCCAGTCGCGGAACGCCTCGTTGATGGCGTCCTTGAGGGTGCGGCTGCCGGAGGTGACGGACACCACCTCGGCGCCGAGCATCCGCATCCGGGCGACGTTCAGCGCCTGGCGCTGGGTGTCGACCTCGCCCATGTAGATGGTGCAGTCGAAGCCGAACAGGGCGCAGGCGGTGGCGGTGGCCACGCCGTGCTGGCCGGCGCCGGTCTCGGCGATGATCCGGGTCTTGCCCATCCGCCGGGTGAGCAGGGCCTGGCCCAGCACGTTGTTGATCTTGTGCGAGCCGGTGTGGTTCAGGTCCTCGCGCTTGAGCAGGACGCGCGCGCCGCCCGCCTCGGCGGAGAAGCGGTGCACGTCGGTCAGCGGGCTCGGGCGGCCGGTGTAGTCCTTGAGCAGGCCGTCGAGTTCGGCGGCGAAGGCCGGGTCGGCCTTGGCCTTCTCGTACTCCTCGGCGACCTGCTCGACCGCGGCGACCAGCGCCTCGGGGATGAAGCGGCCGCCGTAGGCACCGAAGTAGCCTCGGGCGTCCGGCACCTGGGCGCCGGGCAGGTAGTCCTTCGCGGACTTGTCGGACATGGTGGAGTCCTTTGGAAGATGACGACAGGGACGTCTCGTGGCTGGGCTCAGCCGGATGTCCGTCGCCATCGGCGGCCCGGCACCTGCCCGGGCTCGCAGCCGATCACGTAGCGCACCCGCCGCCCCAGCACCCGGCGTGCGGGCGCGCGGCAGCCGCGCGGGCGGCAACCGGGGGCGAGGCGGGTGGCGATCTTCATGTCGGCGGATCAGTCCTTGTGCCGGACGGCGGGGTGGGCGCCGGCCGCGACCAGGTCGGCGACCGCGGCGCGCGGGTCCTTGCCGGTCACCAGGGACTCGCCGACCAGGACGGCGTCGGCGCCCAGGTTGGCGTAGGAGATCACGTCCAGCGGGCCGCGCACGCCGGACTCGGCGATCTTGACGACGCTGTCCGGGATGGCGTGGACGACGTTGCCGAAGGTGTTGCGGTCCACCTCAAGGGTCTTGAGGTTGCGGGCGTTGACGCCGATGATCCGTGCCCCGGCGTCCACCGCGCGCTTGATCTCCTCCTCGTCGTGCACCTCGACCAGCGGGGTGAGGCCGATCGACTCGGCCCGCTCGATCAGCGACACCAGGGCCGACTGGTCGAGGGCGGCGACGATCAGCAGCGCGAGGTCGGCGCCGTGCGCGCGGGCCTCCCACAGCTGGTAGGCGGTGACGATGAAGTCCTTGCGCAGCAGCGGGGTGTCCACCGCCGCGCGGACGGCGTCCAGGTCGGCCAGCGAGCCGCCGAAGCGGCGCTGCTCGGTGAGCACGCTGATCGCGGCGGCGCCGCCGGCCGCGTAGTCGCTCGCCAGGGCGGCCGGGTCGGCGATCGCGGCCAGGGCGCCCTTGGACGGGCTGGAGCGCTTCACCTCGCAGATCACCCGGACCCCGTCGCCCTTGAGCGCGGCGACGCCGTCCTTGGCCTCCGGGGCCTTGGCGGCGAGTTCCTTCAGCTGGTCCAGGGAGACCCGGGCCTGCCGTTCGGCGAGGTCCTCGCGGACCCCCTCGATGATCGTGTCGAGCACACTCATGCGCACACCTCGCTTCGCTCAGCAGGCGCTGCGCGCAACACGCACCTGTCAATGGTTCGCTCGCTCACGCGAAGTGCCCCCAACATTTCTGTTCGTTCGCCGGCGACGAGCCGTCCGGGCGGTGGCCCGGCGGCACTTCGATGGTATCGGCACCCGGGGGCGCGGGGCGCATCCGCCCGGTGTGCGTCTCGCGTGCCGGACGCCCCCCTGAGCAGCCCCCAACTGCGGTTTCACCGGTTCTCCGGCGGTGCCCGAACGTGCGGTGCGGACCAAGTGGACCGATGTACGGGCCCCGGTGTGGACCGGTGCGCGAGCCTGCGCGGGTCGCTACCCGTCGGCGTGGGCGGTCAAACCAGCAGGGGCGCCAGCCCCGCCCCGACGGGCAGGTTGCGCACCACCGTGAACACCAGCAGCAGCAGGAGGATCAGCACCCAGCGCCGGGCCCCGACCGGCGGCCTGGGCCGCGGCCCGGCGCCGGTCAGCGCGGCCCAGGCCCAGCGCAGCCACAACAGCGCCAGGACGCCGAACAGCAGGACGGCCGCGGCGTTGTCGTGCAGCGCGCCCGTGAAGTCCCCGTGGGCCAGCGCGTGGACGCAGCGCAGCCCCCCGCAGCCGGGGCACCACCAGCCGGTGGCGGCCAGGAAGGGGCAGTCGGGGTAGTGCCCGGGGGTGTTCGGGTCCACCGCGGCGACGTAGACGGCGGGGACGGCCACCGCCGCCAGCGCGGCCAGCGGCGGGCCGAGCCGGCGCAGGACGGGCGGCAGGGCGGAGGTGGTGGAGGCGGAGGTCACGCCCCGATTCTGCCCGTGCCGGGCCCGGACAGAACGAAACGGCGGGCGTGGCGCGCCCGCCGTTCGGTACTGCTACAAGTCGGTACTGCTACGAGTCGTACTCCTGCGAGTCGTACTGCTGCGAGGAGTCCGTCGTCAGGCGGCGACGGCGGCCCGGGCCGCGCGCTGCTCCTCGTGCGAGGTGTACACGTTGGCGCTCGGCTGCTGGCCCATGCCCGCCATCGACATGGCCTTGCCGACCACGCCGCCGGCCAGGATGACCGCGATGCCGGCCCAGACCAGCATCACCGACGGGAGGATCATCGCGACCCCCGCGATCCCGAAACCGATGAACGTGATGGTCACGCCGGTCCAGGCGGCGGTGGTGTGACCGTGTGCTGCTGCTGCCATCTGAGTGGTGCTCCTAGCCTCTCGGGGCCCGGCCGGGCCTGCGGGGCCGCCGGCGGGTTGACGGGTTCCATTGTGCCGGGCCACACACCGGCGGCCCAAAGCGGGTGGCGGGTCTATCGCGTCACACCGCCGCCGGGGCCCGTTGCGGGCTGCTGAGGTCTACTGGGGCCCGCTGAGGCCCGAAGCCCGGGCCCGCTCGGGCCCGGCGCTCAAGGCCCGCGCTCAGACCCCGCGCTCAGACCGTGGTCGGGTCCTCGCCCCGGTCCAGCGCCTTCCACAGGTCGGCCGGGGTCTCGCTCTTCGCCGGGGCCTTGCGGGTGGGCGCCTCGTAGCGGCTGCCCATGGCCGGCCAGCTCCGGCCGTAGCGGAGGGTGAGCAGCCCGGCGACGGCCAGCAGCAGCCCGCCGGCCAGCGCCACCCAGGGCCAGCCGGTGTGGCCGACCTCGGTGGCCGCCGACCCGGACAGCGCCAGCTTGCGGGCCGCCTCGGCGTCCAGCGCGGCGGTGTCCCCGGCGCCCGCGGCCGAGGCGGCGGCCGCGCCGAGGCCCGCCAGCAGGGTCAGCGCGCCGACCGCGAGCCGGCCCGCGCCGCGCACCGCGAACACCGCGACGGCCGCCGCGAGCCCCACCAGGGCCAGTCCGCCCGGGAGTTCGGAGATCGCGCCGCCGGAGACGGACACCGCCAGGGTGCCGGCCCGGCCCTCGGCCCAGACCCGGCCGACGGCGGTCAGCACCAGCACGGCGCTCAGCACGGTCAGCAGGAGCATCACGCCGAGCGTCCGGCGGCCCGACGCGGGGGCCGGCGGGGCGGGTACGGGGGTCTGGTCAGGTGCGCTCACCCGTCCACTATCCCCCGCCCGGCGTCCGGCCCCGCACCCGGGGTGGGCGGCCCGGCCGGGAACTCGTCCGTCCGCAGCACCAGCGTCCGCCCGGCGAGCGGCAGGAACAGGTCGTTGCCGAACGGCACCCGCTCCGCCTCCCGGTACCCGCCGTCGGCGGACGGCGCGGTGTGCACGGTGCAGGCCGCCGCCGCCGGGTCGACCACCACGTACAGCGGGATCCCGCTGCGCGCGTACGCCAGCGCCGTCTCGGCGAGGTGCGGCCGGGCCACCTCCAGGACGGCCTCGACGTCGCTCCCGGCGTACCGGCCCCGGCCGTCGGGCTCCGCCCCCGGGGCGGTCACCGTCAGGTCGGGGATCAGGTCGGGGGCGTCGGCCGGGGCGTCGGTCACGGCGCCGGACAGCACCCGGCCGTGCCCGCCCAGCTGGTCCTCGATCTGGGCGGCCGCATCGAGCACGACCACCCGCCGCAGTTCGTCGGGCGACACCTCGGACATCCCGGCCGCCTCCCTCGACGACTCACGGCTTACAGCTCACGACTGTCGACTCACGACAGTTCCGGCGTCCGCAGCGTATTGGCGGTGGCGACGGCCCGCAGCACGGCGGCCGCCTTGTTGCGGCACTCGGTGTCCTCCCCGTGCGGGTCGGAGTCCGCGACCACGCCCGCGCCGGCCTGCACGAAGGCGGTGCCGTCGCGCAGCACGGCGGTGCGGATCGCGATCGCGGTGTCGGAGTCCCCGGCGAAGTCCAGGTAGCCGACGCAGCCGCCGTACAGGCCGCGGCGGGTGGGCTCCAGTTCCTCGATGATCCGCATCGCGCGGGGCTTGGGCGCGCCGGACAGGGTGCCCGCCGGGAAGCAGGCGGTCAGCACGTCGAAGGCGGTCCGCCCGGGCGCCACCCGGCCGGTGACGGTGGAGACGATGTGCATCACGTGGCTGTAGCGCTCGATGTGCATGAAGTCGACCACCTCCACGCTGCCCGGCTCGCAGACCCGGCCGAGGTCGTTGCGGCCCAGGTCGACCAGCATCAGGTGCTCGGCCCGCTCCTTGGGGTCGGCGAGCAGTTCGGCGGCCAGCGCCGCGTCCTCGTGCGGGGTGGCGCCGCGGTGCCTCGTCCCGGCGATCGGGTGCACCATCGCCTCGCCGGCGGTCACCTTGACCAGCGCCTCCGGGCTGGAGCCGACCACGTCGAAGCCGCCCTCGGCGGTGCCGTCCGGCCCCGGGAAGCGGAACAGGTACATGTACGGGCTGGGGTTGGTGGTGCGCAGCACGCGGTAGACGTCCAGCGCCGAGGCCGGGCAGGGCGCCTCGAAGCGCTGCGAGGGGACGACCTGGAAGGCCTCGCCGGCCCGGATCCGCTCCTTCACCACCTCCACCGCCGCCCGGTACGGCGCGCCGCCGAACGGGGAGCGGGCCTCGCCCGGCCCGGCAGGGGTGAAGGTGGCCAGGCCCGGGTCGACCGGCTTGAGCAGGTCGGCCTCCATGGCGTCCAGCCGGGCCACCGCGTCCGCGTAGGCCTCGTCCACGCCGCTGGCCAGGTCGTTGTGGTTGACGGCGTTGGCGATCAGCAGCACCGTGCCGTCGACGTGGTCGAGCACGGCGAGGTCGGTGGCGAGCATCATGGTCAGCTCGGGCAGCCGCAGGTCGTCCGGGTTGAGGTCGGGCAGCTTCTCCAGCCGGCGGACGACGTCGTAGCCCAGGTAGCCGACCAGGCCGCCGGTGAGCGGCGGCAGGCCGTCGTCGTCGCGGCGCGGGGTGTGCAGCGCCTCCAGCGCGGCGCGCAGCACCTGCAAGGGGTCGCCGCCGGTCGGGATGCCGACCGGCGGGGTGCCCAGCCAGCGGGCCTCGCCGTCCTCCCCGACAGTGAGGACGGCGGCGCTGCGGACGCCGACGAAGGAGTAGCGCGACCAGCTGCGGCCCTGCTCGGCGGACTCCAGCAGGAAGGTGCCGGGCCGCTCCTCGGCGAGGCTGCGGTACAGGCCGATCGGGGTGAGACCGTCCGCGAGGAGCCTGCGGGTGACCGGGATGACCCGGGTGTCGACGGCGAGCTTGCGGAAGGCTTCGAGATCCATGGCGAGCGGCACCTTCTGGAGTTCCGGTAGGAGGAGCAGGAGGAGGGGTCAGGCGAGCGGGAGCACGTCGGCGTCGAAGCAGGTGCGGTCGCCGGTGTGGCAGGCGGCACCGGTCTGGTCGACCTTCACCAGCAGGGTGTCGCCGTCGCAGTCCAGCGCCACCGACTTGACCGCCTGGGCGTGGCCGGAGGTGTCGCCCTTCACCCAGTACTCGCGGCGGCTGCGGCTCCAGTAGGTGCAGCGGCCGGTGGTGAGCGTGCGGTGCAGCGCCTCGTCGTCCATCCAGCCCAGCATCAGCACCTCGCCGGTGTCGTACTGCTGCGCGATCGCCGGGAGCAGGCCGTCCTCGGTGCGCTTGAGGCGCGCGGCGATCTCGGGGGCCAGGGCGGTGGTGCCGGGGGTGGCGGGTGTGGTGGACATGGGGCCATTGTTGCAGTCCGGCCCGCAGCCCCGGTGCGGCCTGCGCCCTGCGCCGTGCGCCTTGTGCGGTGGGCCCTACACGGTGCACTCACTACCTCCGGGCTGGATCCGTGCGGCCGGGGAGCCTATCCCGCCCTACCCCGAACCTCGCCGTAAAGGGGCGATTTCGGCCAACCGCCTGCCGGGCGGGCCCCGCGTGGGCCATCCTCATGCCCATGACCTCCGAGCAGCAGCCGCCCGCAGCCGCCGACTCCCGCCCGTCCCGGGGCCTGGTCCTCGCCGTCGTGGCCGTCCTGGCCGTGCTGCTCGCGGTGGTGGCCACCGTCCTGCTCTGGCCGGAGGAGCGCAAGCCCGCCGCCGCGCCGCCCCCGCCCACCCCCACGGCCACCCCGACCCCGACGCCCACCCCCACGCCGACACCCACCCCGACCAAGACCCCGCCGTACGCCTTCTTCCCGGTCGGCGCCTGCTTCGACCACCCGCAGCTCAGCCCGGTGATCACCAAGGCCGAGGAGCGCCCCTGCACCGGCGAGCACGACGGCCAGGTGATCGCCGACCTGAAACTGGCCGACGGCCTGACCGGCGAGATCCCGATCTCGCTCGCCATGCGCGAGGGCTGCAAGGAGGCCGAGGCCGCCGCCAAGGCCCGCCAGAACGACGGGAAGACGTACTACGGCCGCCAGTTCGGCCCCGCCCAGGCCAACTACCAGCAGGGCTGGCGGGACTACACCTGCACCCTGACGGCCTCCAACAAGCAGGGCGGCCCCAAGCTCACCGGCAACCTGCACTGACAGCCTCTATCGTGGCGCCATGTCGAACCACGCCCTCGCCGAACGCCACCGCCTCGCCGCACTCCTGGCCGCCGCCGGGCCGGACGCCCCCACCCTCTGCGCCGGGTGGACCACCCGCGACCTCGCCGCCCACCTGGTGATCCGGGAGCGCCGCGCCGACGCGGCAGCCGGCATCCGGGTCGGCGCCCTCGCCGACTGGACCCACCGGGTGCAGTCCGCGTACGCCGAGCGCCCGTACGAGGAACTGCTGAAGCTCTTCCGCTCCGGCCCGCCGGTGTTCTCCCTGTTCGCCCTGCCCGGCGCCGACGAGGCCGCGAACACCGTCGAGTACTACGTGCACGCCGAGGACGTCCTGCGGGCCGCCGACGACTGGACGCCCTCCCCGGTGCCCGCCGGCCGCGCCGAAGCCCTGTGGCGCCGCCTGCCACTGCTGGCCCGCCTGGAAGCCGGCCGCCGCTCCCCCGTCCGCCTGACCCTGCGCCGCCCCGACGGCCAGTCCCTCACCGTCGGCCCCACCGGCTCCCCCACCGTCCAACTCACCGGCGAACCAGGCGACCTGGTCCTCTTCACCTACGGCCGCGGCACCCACACCACCCTCACCACAGACGGCTCCCCCGACGCCCTCGAAGCCCTCCGCCACGTCCTCCCCCTGCCCGCGCGGTAAAAGCGAGAGAAATGAAGCGCTGCCCCTCGGAATACCGAGGGGCAGCGCTCGACGACCCAAGACCGATAGAAATGGGAGGAGATCGAAAACCCCCGGTCGACAATCAGCTCCGCCACGAGTCGAGAGAGACGCTCGGGCCATCGGTGAGATAGCTGATCAGAGCGCCCCTGGTAGTGGAGACGAATTCCTCCGGTACGGCACCGACGCCGACCCACGCAACGTCCGAGTGCTTGGCAGGTTCCCCGTTCGCGAGCTCACCGGACCACCGGTGAGTCGCGAAAACGACAGTCAGGAAGCCGTTGGGAGCCTCGACGCCGCGAGCACCGTGGATGACGTGAACGAGTTGCAAGTCCTCGGGAGCGGCGACGAGCCCGGTCTCCTCCCTGAGCTCGCGAACCGCCGTCTCCGTGATCGGCTCGCCTGGTTCGCTCTTGCCGACCGGCAGATCCCACAGGCCCTGCGCGAACTTGGCCCTGGGCCCCCGCCGGAGAAGAACGACACGTTGAGCTTCAAGGTCATGGACGATGACGGCGGCGACCAGCAGAGTCATCGACTCCGTAGCGGGATTGAGAGCAGTCATCTGATCGGCGGTCGGCTGAGCCACGTCGGTCGGGTCCTTCCTGCGGTACGGCTGTCATGTCAGTGCCTCGCGTGTCCGGCGTTCCAGATCTACGGCTCCAGGAACACCACGTCTACGGTAGATCGCCAAGCACGGGCGGATTGAGGAAATCGCCTTTCTCGTCCGGTCCGAGGTCATGCCGGCCATGAGGTCGAGCGCACGCCCCCAGGCTGCGACCGCCTCGTCCGCTCGGGCTTGAACAGCCAAGCTGTCACCCAGATCTGCGTAGGTGAGGGCGTGAACCCGCTTGTACTTCTCGGCATCCCAACGAATCAGCGCGGCACGGTGCTGCTGTTCGGTTCCTGCGTGGTCCCCGAGGTCGGTGAGGGTTCGAGCAGTGTGGCTGGCGACAGTACCGACCGCAGGGCCGCTGACGAATGAGAAACTGGGCTGAGGGTCGCCATCTCGAACGAGGGCGTTCTCCGCGGCGAGGAGCGCCTTGGCTGCGGAGGACTTGTCACGGGTGGCGGCGAAAGCACGAGCGTGAGTGATGTGAAGAAGCGCCTCGGTCCTTCCATCCACCCGACCAACGCTCCGAGCGAGTGCATTCTCGATCAGCGCCGCACAGTGGTGGGGCTGCTTGAGACTGAGCGCCTGATGGGCCAGGGTCCGCATCATCCATCCGGCGTGACCATGGGGGTCCGACTCCACAGCGAGTTGGTAGCCGACCTGGTAGTAGCGCTGGGCAGCGCCTTCTTGGCCGAGGTCGTGGTGTTTCCATCCAGCAAGGTAGGCAAGTTCGGCCACGGCTCCGAAGGCGTGCCGCCGCGTGCTTTCGTTGGGGAAGCGGCCGTTGAGCATCGGGGCTGCAGTGTCGGCCAGGTAAGCGGTCACGGTGGTCAGCCCGTGCCCGCCGCCGAGTCGTTCGTCTGCCGCGCTGAACACGGCAGTGATCTGCCGAACGACCTCAACTTCTTCAACACCGATGCGGGCCAAGCCGGTCCGGGCCCTCATCAGGCGCGAAATCGGCTCAGGATCGTAGAGCAACGGCATGGCTACACCGGCAGTTGTGAATGCGGCGACGGCCAGAAAGGTGCGGCGCTCGACATCTGCACGGCCGAGATTGGCAACCGCCTCGACCGGATCACTACTCACCGCCAAGGACTCTTCCGGGGTGGCGAAGCCGAGTTCGGCAAGGGTGACCCGGCGCCCGGAGCGGCGGGAGAGCGCCTCGGCGATGTATTGGCCGACTTGCCCCGCCGGCTGCGCGCCGTTGATCCAGTGGGCCACGGCGGACTTGTTGGTGAGGAGCATCTCACCGTTCTCCGCACCGATGCACCGCACAGCACGGGCTAACGCCTCATAGGTCCATCCGCCCGCTGAAATCGTCTCCCTGAGGCGGTGATTGGGTTCCCTGCGTGTGGCCACGATCGATCCCCTGAGGTCGGGCTGTAAACCGCGTAAACCACTCTACGTGTCGACAGGTATACCGATCGTGCTGTTGGGCCGGTTCACTGGATTCGAGCCTGCCAGGGCCTCTGAGTCCTGTCGCTCTGAAGGTCG
Organism: Kitasatospora sp. NPDC058478; assembly: GCF_042720345.1. Classification (NCBI taxonomy): domain Bacteria; kingdom Bacillati; phylum Actinomycetota; class Actinomycetes; order Kitasatosporales; family Streptomycetaceae; genus Kitasatospora; species Kitasatospora sp. NPDC058478. Next base: position 25,371 of record NZ_JBHXML010000019.1, read on the forward strand.
AACCACAGTGCGGTTGCTCATCGCCGCACCGATCAACGCCCCAGTCCGGGAGGGCTGATGAACACCGACGACTGCGCTGTGCTCCCGATGCCGAAGTCCCAGAAGGTGCAACCGACCACGGCTGCGGTGAGATCCGCCCGGCTGTGGGTGATGCGTGCGGCTCGGTCCTGGCCGGAACTCCTCTCCGAGAAGTCACTGCGCGATGTGGAGTTGTGCACCGCCGAGTTGATCACCAACGCCGTTGAGCACACCGGAAAGCGCTGCCGCGTCACGGTCCGGTGGACTGGGGTCCGCCTCCGGGTCGAGGTCGCGGACAGGAGTCCGCAGCCGCCGGTGAGGAGCGCGGCAGACGACATGGCCACCGGCGGCCGCGGCCTGCTCCTGGTGGAGGCGCTGACCCACTCCTGGGGCTGGTACCCGGCGGAGGAGGGCAAGGTGGTCTGGTTCGAGGCGGCACCCGACCAGGTCGTGACGGGGGACTCGCGGCTCGCCGCACCAGCCATCGCGACTCATGCTCACGCCCAGCCGGAAGTCGCGGTGAGCGCTCCTTCCGCCTCGCCTCGTTACGAGATCCGCCTGATCGACTCCCGAAGCCCCCACTTCTTCCTGCTGGAGTGCTGGGGGATCTACGACCGCGAACAGCACGAGTACGTGCGCGTTCCGGGTTCCTCGGACCGGATCAGGCGCTTCTACACCAAGTCGGCCGCCGAGTCCCAGCTGCGCCACTCAGGCACCCTGACGGTCGAGGAGGAGAAGTGCACAGCCTGATCGCAAGTCCGTTCCTCAAGAGCTTCGTTGTGCTGCGACCGGGCCGGCTGGAGGGCATCGAGCTGCCCGAACGACGGTTCCGGGAGCTGGAGCATTCCCACGACTCCGGGGCCAACCTCCCATTCTGGCTCGCGCACGCCGCCCGTGCCCGCTGGGGCGCCGAACTGGCGATCCGGCCGACGAGTGAAGCCGTCCTGGTCCGCGACGCCCCGGTGTACGGGCACAGCCGTGCGAGCTGGGAGATCAACCTCGGCTGCGACCTGGACTGTGAGCACTGCTACCTCGGAGAGAAGCGATTCGCCGGCCTGGACGAAAAGGGCAAGCGCTGTCTGCTGCTGACCCTGCGGGACGCCGGGATCCTCTGGCTCCAGATCACGGGGGGCGAGGCGCTGATCGACCCCCACTTCGCGGCTTCGTGCCGGCTCGCGCACGATCTGGGAATGATGGTCGAGGTCCTGACGAACGGCACGCGACTGTCGAGCCCCGCAGCCCTGGAAGCGCTCGCCGCCAGCAGGCCGTACAGGGTCACGGTCTCCCTCTACGGCGCGACCGCAGAGACGTACGACTCGTTCACCCGACGTCGGGGCGCCTTCAAACGGGTCACGCGCGGACTGGCCGCCGGAATCACGGCCGGCCTTCCCCTGCAACTGGCGTTGATCGTCACCGCGCAGAACGCGCACGAGCTCTCCCGGATGCATGGGATGGCGGACGAACTCGGGCTCCCCTGCAAGGAGTACACCCACATGTCGCCGACGATCTACGGCGGCGCCGAATCGCTTGCATCCCAGTCGCCCGCTCATCTGAGGCCGCTCGAACGGTTCACGGGCTGCAACGTGGGACACACGTTCCTCCACGTCGACCCGCACGGAAGGGCCTCGATCTGCAAGGTCGGCCGCGATGAGCAGATCGATCTCATGGCCGAGGGCGTCCAAGGCCTCGCCCGGCTCGGCGGAATCGCCGACCGCCTCATGCTTCGCACCGGTGGCTGCTCCAGCTGCCAGCTCTCCGCCGACTGCTCGGTCTGCCGACCTCTGGCCAAGCGCTACCAGGAGGCGAAGGCACCACTGAACACCTACTGCCAGCACGGACAGAAAGGAAGCACAGCATGACCGCTGTCATGGTCGAGATCACCACCACCCGGCGCGAGGACGACGACGAGACGCTGGGGTTCATCGACGACATGGAGGACTTTGGCGCGGACGCCCTCCCCGGGTGCAACGACGACAACCCGTACCGGTAGGGCGCAACCCCAGAGGCCGACGGCTGCGGTGCCGTCGGCCTCCGGGGTGACTCTGGGAGCCTGTGAGCCGTGACCACCAGCCGCCTTCACTGGGCAGACCTGCCCGGCTCCGTGCGCCGGGCCGTCACTGCCCGCCTCGGGACGCCGGTCCTTGCCGCGCAGACCGTCTCGGCCGGTTTCAACTCCGAGATCGCCGCCAGACTCAGCACCTCCAGGGGCGCCGTCTTCGTCAAGGGGATGCAGCTGAGTCACCCACGCGTGTGGACACAGCGACGTGAGAGGGAGATCAACCCCTACGTGGAAGGCCTCGCCCCCACCGTCCTCTGGCACCTCGACGTCGACGGCTGGAGCCTCGTCGCGTTCGAGCACGTCGAGGCCCGCCACGCCGGCTACCGGGACACCGGTGACCTGGAGCTGATGGTCGACACCCTCAGTCGACTCGGCAGTACCCCGTGTCCCCCGATCGAGCTGCGCCGGGCCGAGCAGCGATGGGCCGCCTACGTGGACGACCCCGAGGTGCTGCTCCAGTTCGGCGGCAACCACCTGCTGCACACGGACCTGAACAACGAGAACGTCCTGATCCGCGAAGACCATGCACTTCTCGTCGACTGGGCGTGGGCCACCCGGGGAGCGCCCTGGATCGACCCGGCCCTGTGGGTGGTCTGGTTGATCGCTGCGGGCGGCCACGGCCCGGCTGCGGCGGAAGCGTGGGCCGCCAGGGTCCCGGCCTGGCAGACCGGCGATCCGACCGTGGTGGACGCCTTCGCGCAGGCTCAGGCCCGGATGTGGGCCGAGATCGCCGGAGACGATCCGGACCCGTGGACTGCCGGGCTGAACCGGGCGGCTCAGCAGTGGGCCCGTTTCCGCGGGCGCAGCTGAGGTCTGCGGCCGCTCCCCCGGCTGCGAATGTCAGTGGCCGGGTGCAGACTCGCAGAGGGTCGGGGAGGGTGCGTGCGTGCGCGCGCCTGACGGAACCGGCCTGGTCACGTCTTCCGTCGAAGGGGCACCACCTCATGCTCACCACCGACTTTCCGGCCGGCGCGCCCTGCTGGATCGACCTCGGCAGCCCGGACATCCCCGCCACCGCCGAGTTCTACGGCAAGGTCTTCGGCTGGACGTTCCGGTCCGGCGGCCCGGAGGCGGGCGGCTACGGCTTCTTCCAGCTGGGCGGCAGGACGGTCGGCGCCGTCGGCCCGCTCGACGAGGGTGACCAGCCGACCTGGACGACGTACTTCCATGCCGCCGACGTGCATGCCACGGCGAAGGCCGCCGAGCAGGGCGGCGGCTCGGTGCTGGTGCCGCCGATGGACGTCATGGGCGAGGGGTGGTTCGCCCAGTTCGCCGACCCGCAGGGGGCCAGGTTCGCGGTCTGGCAGCCGGGCAAGACCGCCGGTCTGGAGGCCGTGTCGGAGGACGGCGCGCTGGTCTGGTCCGAGCTCCACACTTCGGACCAGAGCGCCGGGGTCGGCTTCTACCAGGCGCTGTTCGGCTGGCGGGTGGAGAAGTTCGAGCCGGCTCCGGGCATGGACTACCGGGTGATCTCGACCTCCGAGGGCGACCAGCAGGCCACGGCCTTCGGTGGCATCGCCCCGACCATGTCCCCGCAGGAGCCCTCCGCCTGGACGCCGTACTTCGCCGCCGACGACGTTGACGCGGTGATCGCGAAGGCGACGGCGGCCGGCGGCTCGGTGCTGATGCCCGCCGAGAGCGTGCCGAACGTCGGCCGGCTGGCCTGGCTGGCGGACCCGCACGGCACGCCGTTCGCGCTGATCAAGGGCGAGCCGCCGCAGGCCTGAGAACGCAGGAGACCTGAGAACACCGCAGGCCTGAGAACGCGGAAGGGCCCGCCACGCACCAGCGCGGCGGGCCCTCAGGGCGTACGTCCGGTCACCGCACCGGGTGCCCGGCCTCCCGCAGCGCGTCCTTGACCTGCCCGATCCGCAGGTCCCCGAAGTGGAAGACGCTCGCGGCGAGCACCGCGTCCGCGCCCGCCTCGACGGCCGGCGCGAAGTCGGCGAGCTTGCCGGCGCCGCCGGAGGCGATGACGGGCACGGAGACGGTCTTGCGGACGGCCCGGATCATCTCCAGGTCGTAGCCGTCCTTGGTGCCGTCGGCGTCCATCGAGTTGAGCAGGATCTCGCCGGCGCCGAGTTCGGCCGCGCGCCCGGCCCATTCGACGGCGTCGAGGCCGGTGCCCTTGCGCCCGCCGTGGGTGGTGACCTCGTAGCCGGACGCGGTCTCGGTGCCGGGAGGGCAGCGCCGGGCGTCCACGGACAGCACCAGGACCTGCCGCCCGAAGCGCTGGGCGATCTCGCGGACCAGCTCCGGCCGGGCGATGGCGGCGGTGTTGACGCCGACCTTGTCGGCGCCGGCCCGCAGCAGCTTGTCGACGTCCTCGACGGCGCGGATGCCGCCGCCGACGGTGAGCGGGATGAAGACCTGTTCGGCGGTGCGACGGACCACGTCGTAGGTGGTTTCCCGGTCGCCGGAGGAGGCGGTGATGTCGAGGAAGGTCAACTCGTCGGCGCCCTCGGCGTCGTAGAGCTTGGCCATCTCGACCGGGTCGCCGGCGTCGCGCAGGTTCTGGAAGTTGACGCCCTTGACCACCCGCCCGGCGTCGACGTCCAGGCAGGGGATGACACGTACGGCGAGGGTCACGGCTGTTTGCCTTCCAGGGTCTTTGCCAGCCCGGCACGATAGGCGTCGAGCTCGATCTCGACCATCATCCGGGAGTCGATCAGCCCGTCGACCACCACCATGGTGGCCACCGGGCGGGCGGCGTCGAAGAGTTGGTGGTGGGCGCGGCCCACCTCGTCGGCGTCGCGGACGTGGGTGATGTACATCCGGGTGCGGACCACGTCGTCCGCCGTCAGACCGTACGCGGCGAGGGCGTTGAGCCCGACGCCGAACGCGGCGAGGGTCTGCCGGTAGGGGTCTCCCTCGTGCTCGATCCGGCCGTCCACCCAGGCGGTGGAGCCGGCCACGTGCACGTGGTCTCCCGCGGCGACCGCCCGCGAGTAGCCGAACTGGTCCTCCCAGGGGGAGAATCCGCCGACCCTGCCACGTACGATCCGACGTTCCGTCATCCTGAAACCGCCTCCAGGGCCTCTTCGAGGGTGAACTTCTGCTCGTAGAGTGCCTTGCCCACGATGGCGCCCTCGACACCCGCACCGACCAGGCCGGCGATGGCGCGCAGGTCGTCGATCGAGGAGACGCCGCCGGAGGCGACGACGGGGCGGTCGGTGGCGGCGCAGACGTCGCGCAGCAGCTGCAGGTTGGGGCCGGTCAGGGTGCCGTCCCGGTTGACGTCGGTGACGACGTAGCGGGCGCAGCCCTCCTGGTTGAGCCGCTCCAGCACCTCGAAGAGCTGGCCGCCGTCGCGGGTCCAGCCGCGGCCGCGCAGGGTGGTGCCGACGACGTCCAGGCCGACGGCGATCTTGTCGCCGTGCTCGGCGATGGCCTTGGCGACCCACTCGGGGGCTTCCAGGGCGGCGGTGCCGAGGTTGACCCGGGTGCAGCCGGTGGCGAGCGCGTTGGCGAGCGACTCGTCGTCGCGGATGCCGCCGGACAGCTCGACCTTGATGTCGAGGCGACCGGTGACCTCGCGCAGCAGCTCGTAGTTGGTGCCGGTGCCGAAGGCGGCGTCGAGGTCGACCAGGTGCAGCCACTCGGCGCCGGCGTTCTGCCAGGCGAGGGCGGCGGCGAGCGGTTCGCCGAAGGAGGTCTCGGTGCCGGACGCGCCCTTGACCAGGCGGACGGCCTGGCCGTCCCGGACGTCGACGGCGGGAAGCAGTTCGAGGCGGCTCATAGTCACAACTCTTCCGAGCTCAGAGGGTGTTGACCCAGTTGGTCAGGAGGGCGGCGCCGGCGTCGCCGGACTTCTCGGGGTGGAACTGGGTGGCCCAGAGCGGGCCGTTCTCGATGGCGGCGACGAAGGGCTGCCCGTGGGTGGCCCAGGTGACGAGCGGGGCGTGGATCCGTGCGCTGTGGGTCTCCAGCTCCCAGTGCCGCACACCGTAGGAGTGCACGAAGTAGAAGCGGGTCTGCGGGTCGAGGCCGGCGAACATCCGGCTGCCCTCGGGCACGTCGACGGTGTTCCAGCCCATGTGCGGGATGACGGGGGCGTCCAGCGGCTCGACGACGCCGGGCCACTCGTCGCAGCCGGCCGTCTCCACGCCGTGCTCGACCCCCTTCTCGAAGAGGATCTGCATGCCGACGCAGATGCCCATGACGGGGCGGCCCCCGGCGAGCCGGCGGCCGATGATCCAGTCGCCCCGGACGGACTTCAGGCCGCGCATGCAGGCCTCGAAGGCGCCGACGCCGGGGACGAGCAGGCCGTCCGCGTTCATCGCGGTGTCGTAGTCGGAGGTGACGGTGACGTCCGCCCCGGTCCGTTCGAGCGCGCGCTGCGCGGAGCGGAGATTGCCCGACCCGTAGTCGAGGACGACGACGTTCTTGCCCATGTTCAGGTGTCCAGTCTCTCTACGTGTCCGGAGCTCACGTGTCCAGAGCCCATGTATCCAGCGTCCATGCGGCTAGAGGCGCATGATGCCGGAGGCCAGGCACATGACCGAGCCGAACGCGAGCACCAGGATGACGCCCTTGGGCAGCTTCTGCTTCCAGAACGAGATCACGCCGCCGGCCAGGAAGAGGCCGACGAAGATGAGGGCGAGGGTCGCCTTGCTCACAGTGCACCCTTGGTCGAGGGGAGGATTCCGGCCGCGCGCGGGTCGCGCTCGGCGGCGTAGCGCAGGGCTCGGGCGAGCGCCTTGAACTGGCATTCCACGATGTGGTGGGCGTTGCGCCCGTACGGCACGTGGACGTGCAGGGCGACCTGCGCCTGGGCCACGAAGGACTCCAGGATGTGCCGGGTCATCGTGGTGTCGTACGAGCCGATCATCGGCGCCATGTGCTCGGGCTCGGTGTGCACCAGGTACGGCCGGCCGGAGAGGTCCACGGTGACCTGGGCGAGCGACTCGTCCAGCGGCACCGTGCAGTTGCCGAAGCGGTAGATGCCGACCTTGTCGCCGAGCGCCTGCTTGAAGGCGGCGCCGAGCGCGAGGGCGGTGTCCTCGATGGTGTGGTGGGTGTCGATGTGCAGGTCGCCGTCGGTCTTGACGGTGAGGTCGAAGAGGCCGTGGCGGCCGAGCTGGTCGAGCATGTGGTCGTAGAACCCGACGCCCGTGGAGATGTCGGTCTTCCCGGTGCCGTCGAGGTCGATCTCGACCAGGACCGCGGTCTCCTTGGTGGTGCGTTCGACGCGTCCGATGCGGGACATACGGGTTACAGCTCCTTGATCACGGTGCGGACGGCGTCCAGGAAGGCGTCGTTCTCGGCGGGCGTGCCGGCGGTGACGCGCAGCCACCCGGGGACGCCGTTGTCACGGACCAGGACGCCCTGGTCGAGGATGGCCTGCCAGACGGCGTGGGTGTCGGCGAAGCGGCCGAACTGGACGAAGTTGGCGTCCGAGTCGGTGACCTCCAGGCCGAGCCCGCGCAGCGCGTCGACCAGCCGGTCGCGCTCCGCCTTGAGCCGGCCGACGTACCCGAGCAGGGTGTCGGTGTGCTCCAGGCAGGCCAGCGCGGTGGCCTGGGTGACGGACGACAGGTGGTACGGCAGGCGGACCAGCTGCACCGCGTCCACCACGGCCGGGTCGGCGGCCAGGTAGCCCAGGCGCAGCCCGGCCGCGCCGAAGGCCTTGGACATGGTGCGGGAGACCACCAGGTTGGGGCGGCCCTCGATGAGCGGCAGCAGCGAGGCCCGGTGCGAGAACTCGACGTACGCCTCGTCGACGACGACCAGGCTGGGCCCGGCGGCCTGCGCGGCCTCGTACAGCCGCAGCACGGTGTCGGCGGCGACGGCGGTGCCGGTCGGGTTGTTCGGCGAGCAGACGAAGACCACGTTCGGCCGGTGCTCGGCGATCGCGCCGAGGGCGGCGTCCAGGTCGATGGTGAAGTCGTCGTTGCGCGGGCCGGAGATCCACTCGGTGCCGGTGCCCCGGGAGATCAGCGCGTGCATCGAGTAGGAGGGCTCGAAGCCGAGCGCGCTGCGGCCGGGGCCGCCGAAGGTCTGCAGCAGCTGCTGGAGCACCTCGTTGGAGCCGTTGGCGGCCCAGACCTGCTGCCGGGTGACGGCGAAGCCGGTGGTCCGGCCGAGGTACGCGGCGAGGCCTTCGCGCAGTTCGACGGCGTCCCGGTCGGGGTAGCGGTTGAGGTTGCGGGCGGCCTCGGCGACGCGTTCGGCGATCCGGGCGACCAGCTCCTCGGGGAGCGGGTACGGGTTCTCGTTGGTGTTCAGCTGGACGGGCACGTCCAGCTGCGGCGCGCCGTACGGGGACTGGCCGCGCAGCTCGTCGCGGATGGGGAGGTCGTCGATCCGAGTCACCCGAGTCGCACCAGCCTCAGAAGTAACAGGAGTCACAGAAGAAGTAACAGCAGTCACGATCCCGGCACCGTCCAGTCGAAGCGCGCCTTGATCGCGTCGCCGTGCCCGGGCAGGTCCTCCGCGTTGGCGAGGTTGACCACGTGCGCGGCGACGTCGGCGAGCGCGTCCCGGTCGTACTCGACGACCTGGACGCCGCGCAGGAAGGTCTGCACGGACAGGCCCGAGGAGTGGCAGGCGCAGCCGCCGGTGGGCAGCACGTGGTTGGAGCCGGCCGCGTAGTCGCCCAGCGAGACCGGCGTCCAGCGGCCGATGAAGACGGCGCCCGCGTTGACGACCTTGGCGGCCGCCGCGTGCGGGTCCCGGGTCTGGATCTCCAGGTGCTCGGCCGCGTAGGCGTTGACCACGGCGAGGCCCTGCTCCAGGTCGTCGACCAGGATGATCCCGGACTGCCGGCCGCCCAGCGCCTCGGCGACCCGCTCGCTGTGCTTGGTCCTGGCGACCTGGACGGCGAGTTCCGCCTCGACCGCGTCGGCCAGCGCCGGCGAGTCGGTGACGAGCACCGAGCCGGAGGTCGGGCCGTGCTCGGCCTGGCTGATCAGGTCGGCGGCCACGTCGGAGGGCAGCGCGCTGTCGTCGGCGAGGACGGCGATCTCGGTCGGGCCGGCCTCCGAGTCGATGCCGATCCGGCCGGCGAAGAAGCGCTTGGCGGCGGCCACGTAGATGTTGCCGGGGCCGGTGACCATGTTGACCGGCGCGCACTCCTCGGTGCCCAGCGCGAACATCGCCACGGCCTGGGCGCCGCCGACGGAGTACACCTCGTCCACGCCGAGCAGCGCGCAGGCCGCCAGGATGGTCGGGTGGACGCGGCCGTCGAACTCCTTCTGCGGCGGGGACGTCACGGCGATGCCCTGGACGCCCGCCTCCTGGGCCGGCACCACGTTCATCACCACGGAGGACGGGTAGACGGCCAGCCCGCCCGGCACGTACAGGCCGACGCGCTCCACGGGCACCCAGCGCTGGGTGACGGTGCCGCCCGGCACCACCCGGGTGGTGTGCTCGGTGCGGCGCTGGTCGGCGTGCACGGCGCGGGCCCGGCGGATCGACTCCTCCAGCGCGGCCCGCACCTTCGGGTCCAGCGTCTCCAGGGCCTCGGTCAGCTGCTCGGCCGGGACACGGGTCGACTCCAGCCGGACGCCGTCGAAGCGCTCGGTGATCTCGATCACGGCCGCGACCCCGCGATGGCGTACGTCCTCGGCGATCGGCCGCACCTTCTCCAGGGCGGCCGCCACGTCGAACTCGGCACGGGGCAGCAGGTCACGCGGGTCGTCCAGCGAGCCGCGGAGGTCGATTCGAGAGATCACGCCACCCAGTGTAAGGAGTGGCCGGAACCCCTGGTCCCGCATTTCAGTCCGTGATACGAAAGGCGAGACGACCGGGGGGACGGGGAAAAGCATGCTGGAGCACGCCCCGGAGGGCTGGACCGATACGGAGCGTGAGCTCTGGGAGGCCTTCCGTCGCGGCAACGTCTTCGACCGGCGCAGTGGCGACGCCGCCACCGACGACCCGTTCGGGGACGCCGCCTGGGGCCCCGGGCGCACCGTCCGGGCCAAGGTGCTCGCCCATCTGTTGCTGGCCGGCCCGGCCGCCGCCACCGGGCGGGTCGCCTCGCTGCGGCTCAACGGCGTGCTGGTCACCGGCGCGCTCAACCTGGCCGGCGGCGCCATCGGCCACTACGTCGAACTCCGCGAGTGCCGTTTCGAACGCAAGATCCTCATCTCGGAGGCCTCGGCCTCGACGCTGCGCTTCGTCACCTGCCTGATCCCCCGCCTGGAGGCCTCCCGGCTCACCACCACCGGCGACCTCCATCTGGCCCGCTGCCGGATACCCGAGGGCGTACGGCTCACCGACGCCAAGGTCGGCACCGACCTGCTGCTCAACCAGACCGTCCTGGGCGGCGACCGCTACGGCCGCGCGCTGTCCGCCGACGGCCTGGCCGTCCACCAGGATTTCGAGGCCGAACGCGTCGACGTGCAGGGCGAGTTGAGCCTGCGCACGGCCCGGATAGGCGGCCGGCTGTCGCTGCGCGGCGCCCAGCTGCACGCCGTCCCGCAGAACCGCACCTGCCTCAACGCCGTCCGGCTCACCGTCGGCCACACCCTCTACCTGACCAGCTCCGCCGACGGCGGCTGGTTCGGCTCCCGCAGCTACTACGGCTCCGGCTACGGCCAGAACCCGCCGCCCGGCGCCCCCAGCACCCCGTTCCGCGCCTTCGGCCGGGTCCGGCTCTCCGACGCCCGCTTCGAGAGCGCCTGCCTGATCTCCGGCGAGTTCCACCTGGAGGGTGACGACGAGCTCTCGCTGCGCCGCATCCACACCCCCGAGCTGCGGTTCACCTGCCGGGTCCGCCCCACCGGCACCGTCTCGCTCTCCCGCGCCCGGGTCGGCAACCTCGTCGACACCCCGGACGCCTGGCCGCGCGGGCGCCACCTGGGCCTGACCGGCTTCGTCTACGAGGTGCTGCGCCCGGTCGGGCCCTTCAGCGTCCAGCAGCGGATCGCCTGGCTGGAGGGCTCCTCGGTGGACTTCCAGCCCGAGTCCTACGAGCAGCTCGCCGCCGCCCTGCGCCGCGACGGCGCCGACGACGACGCCCGCGAGGTGCTGTACGCCAAGCAGCGCCGCCGCCACCGGACCCTCCCGCTGCCCGCCCGGATCTGGGGCCGGGTCCAGGACGCCACCGTCGGCTACGGCTACCGCCCCGGCCGGGCCGGCCTGTGGCTGCTGCTCGCCTGGGCGCTGGGCAGCGTCTGGTTCGCCACCCACCCGCTGCAGCCGCTGAAGGCCGACGAGCACCCGCACTGGAACCCGGTGCTGTACACGCTCAGCCAGCTGGTCCCGGTCGTCGAGCTCGGCCAGCAGGGCTGGAACCCCGGGGGCCTCAGCCAGTACGTCACCGCCGGGCTGGTGATCGTCGGCTGGCTGCTCGCCACCACCGTCGTGGCCGGCGCCACCCGCATGCTGCAACGGGGCTGACCGCCCCGGCGGGCCGCCCTCGGGCCCGCCGTCGGGCCCGCCCTCGGGCACAACCCCGACGCGCCGCGACCGCGCGGGGAACTACGCTGTCCGCCGTGACAGAACGGCTCCCGCTCTTCCCGCTGAACAACGTGCTCTACCCGGGCCTCGTGCTGCCCCTGAACGTCTTCGAGGAGCGTTACCGCCGTCTCGTCGCCGACCTGCTCCAACTACCGGCCGACACACCGCGCCGCTTCGGCGTGCTCGCCATCAAGGACGGCCGCGAGGTCTCCCCGGTCCGCCCCGAGGAGGGCCCGACCGGGCCGCTCGGCGGCCTCGGCACGGCCACCGGGGACCCGCTGGAGGCGATGTTCCACATCGGCTGCGTCGCCGACGTCGCCTCCGTCCAGGAGCAGCCGGACGGCCGCTACGAGCTGCTGGTCACCGGCACCACCCGGTTCCGGCTCCGCTCGGCGGACGTCTCCGGCCCGTACCTGACCGGCGAGGCCGAACTCGTCGAGGAACAGCCCGGCGAAGGCTCCGGCGCCCTCGCCGCCGAGGTCGAGCGGGCCTTCCGGGTCTACCAGAAGCGCCTCGCCGGGGCCCGCGAGGCCAGCACGGTCGGGCGCCAGGAGCTCCCGGACGACCCGCAGGTGCTCTCCTACCTGGTCGCCGCCGCCTCGGTGTTCGAGACCCCGGTCAAGCAGCAGCTGCTGGCCTGCCCCGACACCGCCCAGCGGCTGCGCACCGAACTCGACCTGCTGCGCCGCGAGAGCTCCGTGCTCAGCTGGCTGCCGTCGCTGCCCGCCGTCGACCTCACCCGCCAGTCGTTCAGCCCCAACTGATCCGGGAAGCCCGCACGCTGACCCGGAGAACCCGCACGCCGACCCGGGCAGCCCGCACGCTGACCCGGAAAACCCGCACGGCGAAGAAGGAGCCCCACATGGCGAAGAAGCCGAAGAAGGGCGGGCAGGGCACCCCCGCCACCGTCGCCCTGGAGACCGCTGCCGTCCCGTTCACCGTGCACGCCTACGAGCACGACCCGGCCGCCGCCTCCTACGGCGGCGAGGCCGCCGAGGTCCTGGGCGTCGCCGCCGAGCGGGTCTTCAAGACCCTGGTCGCCGACGTGGACGGCGTGCTCACCGTCGGCGTGGTCCCGGTCGCCGGGCAGCTCGACCTCAAGGCCCTCGCCGCCGCCGTCGGCGGCAAGCGCGCCGCCATGGCCGATCCGGCGGCCGCCGAGCGCAGCAGCGGCTACGTCCTCGGCGGCATCTCCCCACTCGGCCAGCGCCGCCCGCTGCGGACCGTGGTCGACGCCAGCGCGCTCACCCACCCCACCGTCTACGTCTCCGGCGGGCGCCGCGGCCTGGAGGTCGAACTCGCCCCGGCCGACCTGGTCACCCTCACCGGCGCCCGCACCGCACCGATCGCCCGCTGACCCCGGGCGCGGGCGCGGGCCCCTCCCCGGTCCCGCACCCCCGCGCCTACGCGGTCAGCCCTGCCCGCGCTCCCCCGGCCGCGCAGCGTCCTCCGGCCGAACACCGTCGTCCGCCCGCACGGCGTCCTGCGGCCGCACAGCGCCGTCCGCAGGGGCCTGCGGCGCAGCCGCCCCGTACGGCCCGGCCCAGTACGGCGGCGGGTCCTCCTCGCGCTTGCCGAACGCCGCCGACAGCGCCAGCAGCACCACCATCGCCGCCATCGGCCACACCAGCAGCGCCCCCAGCGCGCCGAGGTCGATGCTCGCGTCGAAGTGCCCGCCGTTGCCGACCCGCCGGGCTTCGGCGATCAGGTCGTTGCTGGGGCCGAGCCACCGGCCGAGCCGCCAGGCGCCGACCGAGCCGAGGAGTCCGCCGACCATCAGTCCGAGCGCGACCGCGATGCCGCCGCCGCGCTGCCGGGTGGCCAGGAAGGCCCCGAGCGCGGTCAGGAGGCCGGCGCCGAGCGCGATCAGGGCGAAGACCGCGTCGGCCCCCGCCCGCTGTTCGCCTTCGGGGTCGGCGTAGAGGATGCGGTCGCCGTCCACGACCAGCGGCACCTTGGGCGCGAGCCAGACCCACAGCCCTGCCATCACCAGTCCGACCGCGATGCAGGCCAGTACCGTGCCCGCGCCGAGCCGCAGCTCGGGCAGCAGCCGCTCCTTGAGCGTGGGGCCCGGCGACTGCGCGACCGCGAGGCCGGCCGGCGGCGGGGTCCCGGCGTCGGGGGCGGGCGGCGGCGCGTACGGATCGGGGGTGATGTCCGGCACCGCGTCCGCGGCGGCGCGGGTGGGGTCCGGAGGTGTGTTCGGTACGGTCACAGGCCCCATCGTTTCACGATCGCGGCCGGGACGAGCCGCCGCCCGTGCCTCCCGGAGCCGGACCCCGCACCGCGCGGAGCCGGACCCCGGGCGGCCCCCGGGACACCCCCTACCGGGAGACGGCCCGCCGGTAGGCCCAGGTGGCGATCGCCAGCGACACCACGCCGACGCCCGCGCAGACGGCGAGGTCGCCCGCGATCAGCGCCCAGTCCGGGTCGGGTTCGAACGTCCGGGCGAAGGCCTCGACGCCGTACGTGGAGGGCAGCAGGTCGCGCAGCCACAGGACGGGCTGCGGGAGGTGGTCGACGGGCAGCACCCCGAGCAGCAGCGCCGCCGACATGCCGAGCTGCCCGAGCATGGTGGCGATCTCCTGCCGGGGCGCGAGCAGCCCGCAGGCGGCCCCGAGCCCGGACAGGGCGGCTCCGGCGAGCGGGACGACGGCCAGCAGCACCCACAGCTGCCCGAGCGGCAGCCCGAACATCACGGCGCCGAAGGCCGCGGTGAGGACCGTCCCGGGCAGCGTGAACGAGGCGTAGGCGGCGGCCGCGCCGAGCACCACGGAGGCGGCGGGTACGGGCAGCGTCGCGTAGTGGTCGAGTCCGCCGGTGGCCCGCAGCTTCCCGAAGTACTGGGCGAGCAGGTTGAGGGCGACGAACGCCACCACCAGCACGCTGGACCCGGCGACCACGGACCGCGCGGCCGAGGTCTGCCCGGCGTCCACCACGCCCCGCATCATCACGAGGATGCCGACGGACTGGAAGGTGGCGACGAACAGCAGCGGGATCCGCGCCACCCGGGCCCGGGCGAGTTGCGCCCGGTAGACGGCGGCGAGGGCGGGCAGCAGCCGGGCCGCTGGGGCGAGCGGGGCGGGGGTGCCGCCGGTCGCGGGGGCGGTGGCCTGCGGCGGCACCGAGAGCAGCGTCACTTGGCCAGTCCTCCGTGGCGGCCCCCGAGCTTGAGGTAGGCGTCCTCAAGGCTCGGGGTGGCGAGGGTGAAGTCGTCGAGGGCGGCGAAGGCCGGGCCGGTGGTGACGGCGGCGACCAGTTCGCGGGCCTGTTCGGGGGTGGTGCGGACGGTCCAGCGGCGGCCGGTGCGTTCGGCCCGTTCGGCGAGTGCGGCGACGGCGGGGACGGCGAGCGGCGCCTCGTCCCGCCAGACCAGGTCGAGCCGGACGTCGCCGTCGACGAGGGCCTTGAGCCCGCCGGGGGTGTCGCAGGCGATGACCCGCCCGTCGTCGATGACGGCGACCCGGTCGAGCACGGTCTCGGCCTCGATGACGTTGTGGGTGACCAGCAGGACGGTGGCGCCGCGTTCGGTGCGGCGCCGGTCGACGGCGGTCCAGACGGCCCGCCGGGCGACGGGGTCCATGCCGGTGGTGGGTTCGTCGAGGACGAGCAGCGGCCGTTCCCCGACGAGGGCGGCGGCGACGCAGGCGAGTCGGCGCTGGCCGCCGGAGAGCTTGGCGAGCGGCCGCTGGGCGAGGGGTTCGAGCCCGAGTTCGGTGAGGACGTCGGCGGCTTCGGTACGGGCCCGGGCCCGGGTGAGGCCGCGCAGCCGTCCGGTGGTCTCGGCGGCGAGCGCGACGGTCAGTTCGTCGAGGGCGCTGGATTCCTGGCCGAGGTAGCCGAGCAGCCGGGCGGCCCGTTCGGGGTGGCGGACGATGTCGTGGCCGAGGAGTTCGACGGATCCGGAGTCCGGGCGCAGCAGGCCGGTGAGCTGGCGGACGAGGGTGGACTTGCCGGCCCCGTTGGGTCCGAGCAGCCCGAAGATCTCGCCCTGGCGGACGGTGAGGCTGATTCCGTCGTTGGCCCGGATCTCGCCCGCGGCGGCTCCGCGCCCGGTGCGGTAGGTCCTGACGAGGTCGCGCACGGCGACGCACGGCGGGGTGTTCTGGGGTACTCGCCCTGCCGACTCGGTCACGACCGAAGACTTTACGCGTTCGCCCGGGCGAACCGGACAAGGGGGCCTGATCACCGAAAACCGGCACGCGGCTCGCCGGGTCCAACCCGGGCCGTGCGCCCGTCAGTCGTCCACGACGACCATCGATCCGCCGGGCACCCGCACCGCCAGTTCCTTCCAGAATCCGGCCCGGATGGCGTAGCGGTCGTGTTCGTCGATCTGGTCGTCCTTGTGCGCGAGCAGTCCGAAGCGGGCGGCGTAGCGGAGGAGTTCGCCGTCGACCCGGTGCGGGATGCGGGGGTAGTCGGGCCAGAGCACGGTGAGCCGTTCGACGTCGCCCAGCCGTTCGCTCCAGCGGCGGGCGAAGACCTGGCCGACTTCGTGGGCGTCGCCGCCGATGGAGGTGATGTCCTCCTCGCGGTCGGCCCAGCGCTGTTCGGCGGTGGTGAGGTGGGCGAGGGTGGGGAGGCTGTCGCCGGCGGTGACGGCGGGTTCGGGGGCGGGGCGGTCGACCCAGCCGCGGTCGGAGGACCAGCGCAGGACGGGGCCGGCCTGTCCGGGGGCGCCGGTCGTGCCGACGGCCTGCCCGTTGGTGCCGTGCCCGTTCGCCTGCCCGTTCGCCTGCCCGTTCAGGAACCCGTTGCCGCCGTGCCCGTTGGCGCCGTGCCCGTTGACGAGCCCGTTGCCGCCGTGGCCGTTCGCGAGTCCGGTGCCGCCGTGCCCGTTGACGGCCGGGGCGACGGCGGGGGTGCGCCCGGCGAGGTCCTTGGGGGTGGGGACGACCTTGAGCGCGGCGGCCGGCTGGGGCCGCCCGGCCCCTGGGACGGCCCCGACGGCGGAGGCCCCGAGGGCAGCGGGCACGGCGGCAGCGGGCACGGCGGCCGGGGCGACGGCGGCCGGCTGGACGACCGGGGGCGCCACGACCGGCGCCGCGGCGGGTGCCACCACGGGCGGGGCGACGGGCGGGGCGGCGAGGATCTTGGCGATCTCCTGGCGGGCGCCGGGCGCGGGAAAGACGTTGGCGTTGTCCCGGAGGCTGAAGGAGCCCTCGATCCACTCGCGGTCGAGCACTCTTCGCTCGTCGGCCTCGCCGACCAGGTCCTCGGACTGGTTGAAGTCGCCGTCGGCGGCCTGGAGCGCCCACAGGTGGACGGCCACGCCGTGTTCCTTGGCGGTCATCATGCCGGGCAGCAGGTCGCCGTCGCCGGTGATCAGGACGACGTCGGCGCAGGCCCGGTTGCGGGCGAGTTCGGAGAGTTCGGCGTGCATGGCGGCGTCGACGCCCTTCTGCACCCAGCGCCCTTCGGCGCGGGTGAGGGCGCCGAGCCGCACGGTGACGCGGGGCAGGACGCGCAGCCGGCGGTGTTCGGGCATCGGGCGCCGGTCGGGGGCGGCGTCGAACCAGTAGATGCGCAGCAGCGGAAGCCCGGTCTCGGCTTCGGCGCGTTCGCGCAGCGCGGTGATCAGCGCGGTGTGGTCGACGGTGACTCTGGAACGGGATGGGTCACCGGCGAGCAGGCTGGCGGCGGCGCCCAGCAGGTATCCGGCATCCACCAGGACGACACAGCGGTCCATCGCGCACCTCTTTCCACTCGCCCTCGTGTGGGGGTCGGGCCGGGTGGGCGCGGATCCGCCCGTCGTCCGGACGTGGTGGGGTGAGGGGCCCCCGTGGCCGCCCGAGCGTTGGGTCACCTTTTCCCCCTGGTTCGCGCGCCGAACCTCGACGGATGTCGCGGTACCGCAACGGCAAGCCCAACGGAACGCAAAGGCGGGCCCCGTTCAACGACGGGGCCCGCCCTTGGTCACGCCGGGGAGTGCGAGCGGGCGCGGGCCGACGGTGCGAGCAGGCACGGCCCGGCGGGGCCTGGTGTCAGCCCTTGAGCTCGGCGGCGACCAGCTCGGCCAGCTGGACGGCGTTGAGCGCGGCGCCCTTGCGCAGGTTGTCGTTGGACACGAACAGCGACAGGCCGTGCTCGACGGTCTCGTCGGCCCGGATGCGGCCGACGTAGCTCGGGTCCCGGCCGGCGGCCTGGAGCGGGGTGGGGATGTCGGACAGTTCGACGCCGGGGGCGGCGGCGAGCAGTTCGGCGGCGCGCTCGGGGCTGATCGGGCGCTCGAAGCGGGCGTTGATCTGGAGCGAGTGGCCGGAGAAGACCGGGACGCGCACGCAGGTGCCGGCGACCTTGAGGTCCGGGATGCCGAGGATCTTGCGGCTCTCGTGGCGGAGCTTCTGCTCCTCGTCGGTCTCGTTGGAGCCGTCCTCGACGATGGAGCCGGCCAGCGGCACCACGTTGAAGGCGATCGGGCGCTGGTAGACCTTGGGCTCGGGGAACTCGACGGCGGAGCCGTCGTGGGCGAGCGCGGCGGCGCCGTCGACGACCTTGGCGGCCTGGTCCCGGAGTTCGGCCACGCCGGCCACGCCGCTGCCGGAGACGGCCTGGTAGGTGGAGACGACGAGCGCGGCGAGGCCGGCCTCCTCGTGCAGCGGGCGCAGCACGGGCATGGCGGCCATGGTGGTGCAGTTCGGGTTGGCGATGATGCCCTTGGGCCGGTCGGCGATGGCGCCGGGGTTGACCTCGGAGACGACCAGCGGGACGTCGGGGTCGCGGCGCCAGGCGGAGGAGTTGTCGATGACGACGGCGCCGGCCGCGGCGGCCTTGGGGGCGAGGGCCTTGGAGGTGGAGCCGCCGGCCGAGAAGATCACGATGTCCAGGCCCGTGTAGTCGGCCGTGGCCGCGTCCTCGACGGTGACCTCGGTGCCCTGCCAGGGCAGGGTGCGTCCGGCCGAGCGGGCCGAGGCGAACAGCCGCAGCTGCTCGACCGGGCCCAGTCCGCCTTCACGACCAGCGCGCTCCGCCAGGATCTCGCGGACCACTGCGCCGACCTGGCCGGTGGCCCCGACAATGCCGATCTTCATTCCGACTACTCCTCTGGATGGTGCTGTCTACAGCCGCACTCTGCCCATCATGCCTTGTCACGAGGGTGCGGCGGCCTGGTGTTCCACGGTGTGAGAGCGACTAGTGGTCCAGACCACTCACGAGCTTCAGCGCCGCCTCGACCTCCGCCCCGCCGGCCGGCAGCAGCGGCAGCCGGACGTCCGGGGTGGGGATCCGGCCCTGGGCGTGCAGCACGCCCTTGATCACCGTCGGGTTCGGCGCGGCGAAGGCGGCCAGCGCCAGCCCGGTGAGCCGGTGCCCGAGCGCCCGGGCCCGGGCGGCGTCCCCGGCCTGCCAGGCCTGCGTCAGCTCGACGAACCGGGCGGTGGCCAGATGGGCGGAGGCGAGGATGCCGCCGGCCGCGCCGAGCGCCAGCAGCGGCGACAGGAAGGCGTCCTCCCCGGTCAGCACCGCGAAGTCGGCGGGGGCGGCGGCGAGCAGTTCCACCGCCGTCTGGTCCACTCCCCCGGTCGCGTACTTGACGCCCACCACGCCGTCCAGCGCGGCGAGTTCGAGCAGCGCGGCGGCGGACAGCTGCTGCCCGGTGCGGTACGGGATGTGGTAGACGACCAGCGGCAGCGGGCTGCTCCCGGCGAGCGCCCGGAAGTGCGCGACCGTCCCGGCCTCACCCGGCCGCAGGAACGCCGGGACGGTGACCAGCGCGGCCGCGGCCTGCGGCACCCGCTTGCCGAGCGCGGCCAGCGACTCGGCGGTGGAGCGGGTGTCGCCGCCGTGCGCGCCGACGGTCAGGAGGGCCCCGCGGGCGGCGCAGGCGGCCGCGGCGGTCTCGACCACGGCCCAGCGCTCGTCCTCGCTCAGCGCGGCGGGCTCGCCGGTGGTCCCGAGGGCGACCAGCCCGGCCGCACCGGCCTCCAGCAGCTCGGCGGCCAGCACGGCGAGGGCGTCCAGCGCGACCGTGCCGTCCGCGGCGAAGGGCGTGATCAGGGGGACGTGGATGCCGGTGAGTTCCATGGCCACGATCCTGCGGCCCGCCGATCGCCCAGGTCCAGTTCACATTCGTGATGCTTCTCGTAAGCTGAGCCGATGCTCGACGTCCGACGCCTGCGCCTGCTGCGCGAACTCGCCCACCTCGGCACCATCGCCGCCGTCGCCGAGGCGCTCTCCTTCAGCCCTTCGGCGGTGTCCCAGCAGCTGTCCGTCCTGGAGAAGGAGGCGGGCGTCCCGCTGCTGGAGCGCACCGGGCGGCGGGTCGCGCTCACTCCGGCCGGGCGCAACCTCGTCCGGCACGCCGAGGCGGTGCTCGCCCTGCTGGAGCAGGCGGGCGCCGAACTCGCCCACGCCCGGCGGGGCTTGGCCGGCCCGCTGCGGATCGGCACCTATCCGTCGGCGGCCCGCGCGATCATCCCGGCGGTGCTGGGCGAGCTGGCCGCCTGGCATCCGGGCCTGGAGCCGATGGTGACGGAGGTGGATCCGGCGGGCGTCGCGGCGGCGCTGCGCGCGGGCGAGCTGGACGTCGCGCTGGTCCACGAGTACGACCTCGTCCCGGCCGATCCGGAGCCGGGCCTGGCGGTGACCCGTCCGGTGTTCACCGAGCCGATGTACCTGGCGGCCCGCGCCCCGGGTACGGTCGCCGAGCAGCGCGGCGCGCCGTGGATCATGGCCCCGCCGGGCACGCTCTGCCACAGCATGGCCGTCCGGGCCTGCGAGGCCGCCGGGTTCGCGCCCCGGATCCGGCACCAGATCGACGACTTCGCGACCGTCCTGGCCCTGGTCGCGGCCGGCCAGGGCGTGGCCCTGGTCCCGCAGCTGGGCGCCGCGCAGCCCCCGCCCGGCGTGGTCCTCACCCGGCTGCCGATGTACCGCCGCACCCGGGCCGCCTTCCGCGCGGGCGCCGGCTCCCACCCGGCCATCTCGGCCTTCGTCTCCGCCCTGCACACGGCCGTCCCCCCGGGCCTGGGCGGGCACGACTGATCCCCCGCGCCTCGCTAAGAGGCACGGGGGATCAGGCGCACGTCAGCCCGCCAGGCAGCTCGGCCCGAGCAGCTGCTTGAGGTCCCCGAACAGCGCCGGGTCCGACTTCACCCGGTGCCGGTCCAGCCGCAGCACGGTCGTCTTGTTGCGGCTCTCCA
The DNA here is from genome assembly GCF_042720345.1 of Kitasatospora sp. NPDC058478. Taxonomy (NCBI): domain Bacteria; kingdom Bacillati; phylum Actinomycetota; class Actinomycetes; order Kitasatosporales; family Streptomycetaceae; genus Kitasatospora; species Kitasatospora sp. NPDC058478. Next base: position 45,993 of record NZ_JBHXML010000019.1, read on the forward strand.
GCCGCACCCGGACCTCCGTGGTGCCCCGGTGGCTGCCCAGCACCTCGCCGAGCCGGGCGATCAGCGGCGGGGTGATCTTCACGCTCGGGATGTTGATGATGATCGGCGCCTCGGCGTGCGCGTTCGACAGGTCCGGGACGGTCAGCTCCATCCCCATCAGTCGCGGCACGTCCTCCCGCTTGTCCAGCTTGCCGCGCACGAACACCACGGTGTCCTCGACGAGTTGGGCCGAGACCAGCTGGTAGCTGGCGGGGAAGAACATGCAGTCGATCGAGCCCGCGAGGTCCTCGACGGTCGCGATCGCCCAGGCGTTGCCCTGCTTGGTCATCTTGCGTTGGAGGCCCGAGATGATGCCGCCGATGGTGACGATGGTGCCGTCGGGCCGTTCGGCGAGGTCGGCCACCGCGCAGTCCGCCTTGTCGGCGAGCACGTGCTCGATGCCGTGCAGCGGGTGCGAGGAGACGTACAGGCCGAGCATCTCGCGCTCCTGGGTGAGCAGGAAGGACTTCTCCCACTCCTCCTCGGAGAAGACGACGTCGAGGCCGAAGCTGGGCTCGTCGGAGACGGCGTCCCCGCCGAACAGGTCGAACTGGCCCTCGGCCTCCTTGCGCTTGACCCCGACGACGTTGTCGATCATCGGCTCGAACTGCGCGCTGAGGCCCTTGCGGGTGTGCCCGAGCGAGTCGAAGGAGCCCGCCTTGATCAGCGATTCGACGGTCCGCTTGTTGCAGACCACCGACTCCACCTTGTCGAGGAAGTCCGGGAAGGAGCTGAACTTCCCCTTCGCCTTGCGGGTGCGGATCATCGAGTCGACGACGGGGCCGCCGACGTTGCGGATCGCGGTGAGGCCGAACCGGACGAGCGTGTCACCGTGCGGGGTGAAGTCCGAGTCCGACTCGTTGACGTCCGGCGGCAGCACCTGGATGCCCATCTTGCGGCACTCGTTGAGGTAGATCGCCGACTTGTCCTTGTCGTCCTTGACGGACGTCAGCAGGCCGGACATGTACTCGGCCGGGAAGTTCGCCTTGAGGTAGGCCGTCCAGTACGAGACCAGCCCGTACCCGGCGGTGTGCGCCTTGTTGAACGCGTAGCCGGAGAAGGGGACCAGGACGTCCCACACCGCCTGGATCGCCGCGTCCGAGTAGCCGTGGTCCCGGCAGCCCTTCTGGAAGGGCACGAACTCGGCCTCCAGGATCTCCTTCTTCTTCTTGCCCATGGCCCGGCGCAGCAGGTCGGCCTGGCCGAGCGAGTAGCCGGCGAGGATCTGGGCGGCCTTCTGCACCTGCTCCTGGTAGACGATCAGGCCGTACGTCGGCTTGAGGATCTCCTCCAGGGGCTTCTCCAGCTCCGGGTGGATCGGGGTGATCTCCTGCTGGCCGTTCTTGCGCAGCGCGTAGTTGGTGTGCGAGTTGACGCCCATCGGGCCCGGTCGGTACAGCGCGAGGACGGCGGAGATGTCTTCGAAGTTGTCGGGCTTCATCAGCCGCAGCAGCGAGCGCATGGGGCCGCCGTCGAGCTGGAAGACGCCGAGCGTGTCGCCGCGTGCCAGCAGTTCGTAGGTCGGCTTGTCGTCCAGGGGCAGATCAAGCAGGTTGATCTTGATGCCCTTGTTCTTCTCGATCGCCTTGACGGCGTCGTCCATGATCGTCAGGTTGCGCAGGCCGAGGAAGTCCATCTTGAGAAGGCCGAGGCCCTCGCAGGTGGGGTAGTCGAACTGCGTGATGGTGACGCCGTCGGTGTGCCGGGTCCAGACCGGGATGTGGTCGGTCAGCGGCTCGGCGGACATGATGACGCCGGCCGCGTGCACGCCGGGCTGGCGGATCAGGCCCTCGATGCCGCGCGCGGTGTCGATGACCTTCTTCACGTCCGGGTCGCTCTCGTACAGGCCCCGGATCTCGCCGGCCTCGCTGTAGCGCGGGTGGCTGTTGTCCGTGATGCCGGACAGCGGGATGCCCTTGCCCATCACGTCCGGCGGCATCGCCTTGGTGATCCGGTCGCCCATCGCGTACGGGTAGCCGAGGACGCGCGAGGAGTCCTTGATGGCGGCCTTCGCCTTGATGGTGCCGTACGTGACGATCATGGCGACCTTGTCGGATCCCCACTTCTCGGTCACGTACCGGATCACGTCACCGCGCCGGCGCTCGTCGAAGTCGATGTCGACATCGGGCATGGAGATGCGCTCGGGGTTGAGGAAGCGCTCGAAGATCAGGCCGTGCGGGATGGGGTCGAGGTCGGTGATGCCCATCGCGTACGCGACCAGCGAGCCGGCCGCCGAACCACGGCCGGGGCCCACCGCGATGCCCTGCTCCTTGGCCCACATGATGAAGTCGGCGACCACGAGGAAGTACGCCGGGAACCCCATCTGGATGATGGTGTCCATCTCGTACTCGGCGAGCTTCTTGTGCTCCTCGTCGTACCCGCCCGGGAAGCGCCAGTCCATGCCCTTCCACACCTGGGACTTGAAGAAGTCCGCCTCGGACTCGAAGCCCTCCGGGATCGGGAAGCGCGGCATGAGGTTGCGGAACTTGAACATGCCCTCGGTGTCGACCCGGGAGGCGACGAGGAGCTGGCTGTTGCGGCAGCCCTCCTGCCAGGCGTCCGAGGAGTCCAGGGCGTACATCTCGGCGGCCGACTTGATGTAGTAGCCGGTGCCGTCGAAGCGGAAGCGGTCCGGGTCCGAGAGGTTCTTGCCGGTCTGCACGCAGAGCAGCAGGTCGTGCGCCCCGGCGTCGGCCTCGGTGGTGTAGTGCGAGTCGTTGGTGACGACCGGGGGGATGTTCAGCTTCTTGCTGATCTCCAGCAGCCCGTCGCGGACCCGCTTCTCGATGTCGAGGCCGTGGTCCATCAGCTCCAGGAAGTAGTTCTCCTTGCCGAAGATGTCCTGGTAGTCGGCGGCCGACTTCACCGCCTCGTCGAACTGGCCCAGGCGCAGCCGGGTCTGCACCTCGCCGGACGGGCAGCCGGTGGTGGCCATCAGGCCGCCGGACAGGTCGGAGATCAGCTCCTTGTCCATCCGGGGCCACTTCACCAGCCAGCCCTCGGCGTACGAGCGCGAGGTCAGCTTGAAGAGGTTGTGCAGGCCCTCCTTGTTACGGGCCCAGATGGTCTTGTGGGTGTACGCGCCGGAGGCGGAGACGTCGTCCCGCTTCTGGTGCGGCTGGCCCCACAGGATGCGCTTGGTGTTGGAGCGGGACTCCGGCGCGACGTACGCCTCGATGCCGATCACCGGGGTGATCCCGGCCGCGGTCGCCTGCTTGTGGAACTCGGCGGCGCCGTACATGTTCCCGTGGTCGGTCATCGCGACGTGGGTCTGGCCCAGCCGCTCGACCTCCTTGAACATCTGCTTCAGCCGGGCGGCACCGTCCAGCATCGAGTACTCGGTGTGGACGTGCAGATGCGCGAACGGCTGATCGCTCAAGGCGGGGCCTCCGGAGGCGAGTGCGGGTCTGGTGGGCCGGCGAACGCGCAGGTACGCGCAGGTCACGGAAGGTGCCTGGAAACGGATGTGGCCCGGACCACCTCGTGGGGTCCGGACCATCACTCACACGTTCACCCGTCTACTCTAGCTCCCCTTCGGAGTCGGCTCCCTCCGGCTCGGAGCCTCCCGAGCTCAGCCCGGCGAGTCGCGCCCCGGCGGCCTCGCGGACCTCCGCCTGCTCCATCGGATCGTCCCGCAGGTGGGCGAGGCGTTCCCGGACGTGGGGGCGGTCGGGGGCGTGCGCGACGGCCGGCAGGCGGGCGCCGGCCTCGCAGTCCCAGAGGCACTCGGTGTACACCTCGGCCAGCCCGACGGGGGCGACGGCGGCCAGTGCCTCCAGGTAGGCGGGGCGCTCGGAGGAGTGCGGCGTCCACAGCCAGAAGCGGCGCAGCAGCGACGCGGCCCCGGCGGCTTCGGGGCCGAACCGGGCCAGGCCCCGGGCGGTGTGCATCGGGCCACACCACTCCTGGGCCGCCCACTGCCGCTCCAGCTCGGCCGTCGCCGTGGGCAGATCGCTCGCGCCGCCGTGCTCCGGCAGCAGGGCGCGCGGGCTCGCACTGTCCTGCTCGGGGACGGGGTCCATCGAGCCGCGGGGGCCACGCCGCTGGCGTACGTCCTGCCCAGCCACCCGGTGCTCGCCCTCTCGGACGTGGGTACGGAGTGCTTCCCGGGCCTCGGCGGAGTCGGCGAGTGCGAGCAGCTCCAGGACTCCGGTGGCCCGCAGGCAGGTGTCCTCGTCCCCGGTCAGCAGGTCGACGATCGGTCCGACCGGCAGTTCCAGGTCCCGGACGAGCCGCGCCAGGTAGAGGTGCCGGTCGTCCACCTGTCGGTTCCAGCGCCAGTCCCAGCGGATGCACCCGTAGACCAGGTCGGCGGCTGCCGCCGGGTCCTCCGCCGCCATCTGCGCGCCCAGGCCCCGGCCGCGCTGCAACAGCCCGGGCAGGGTGCCTGCCGGGGCGTACTCGTATCTCCGCTGTGCCACGTGCCCAATCGTCCCTTAGCCCCCGACGGCTGGGCGGCGGGGGCTGGGGAGGTGGGGGTGAGGGGGCTGGGGGTTAGGTGTCCTCGTCGGGCGGGGTCGCGCGGAGGGCGGTGATGACGCCCAGGGCGACGGTGGCGATCGCGAGCGCGAGGAGGACGGCGAAGGCGGTGGCGATCAGGAAACGCACGAGTCGTCGCCTCGCTCGGCGGCGAGGAGGAGGGAGAGGAGGTTGAGGAGAGTGGAGGCGGGGGCGGCGTTGAAGCGGACGAGGATGCGGCCGTCGATGGTCTTGTCGGTGGTGGCCGAGGGCCAGATCAGGCCGAACCTCCGGCCACGTTCCTGGACTTCGGCGAGGAGCGTGTGGATGTGGTCGTCGGTGTAGTGCCGGATCCGGGGGTCGGTCGGCAGCATGGGGCGACGGCGCGGGAGCGGGAAGGACATCAGGCGGCGTCCAGCTCGAACCAGACCATTTTGCCGCGTTCCTGGGGATCCACGCCCCAGCGGTGGGTGAGGCCTTCGATGAGCTGGAGGCCCCGGCCGGACTGGGCGAGGGGCGCCGGCTGTTGCTTTTCCGGGAGGACCGGGCTCTCGTCACTGACGGACACCCGGAGGGTGGGGCCGACGGCGAGGATGAGGACGAGCGGCGCGGGGGTGCCGCCGTGCCGCCAGGCGTTCACGAGCAGTTCCACGAGCGCGAGTTCGGCATCGTCGGTGACCGAGGGCAGGTACCCGCAACGACCCATCGCGTCCCGGAGGGACTGGCGGGCGATGGCGAGGGAGGGCGTGTTGAGGTGGCGCATGGGAGTTCTCCCGAGGCGTGATGGTGAGGGAGGAAGCGACGGACACGCAGGCCAGCAAGCATTACTGACGAACCGTCGGATCGCTGTGTCATCGACCATAGTGCAGCTGAGTATCCAAATTTCTACAGTTTCGGGAAGTTCCCCCTATGGTGGTAACTGGTGGACCAGCGCTCGAAAGGCGCGGCACACTTGGCCGGACTGCACCTTCGGAAGGAACCCATGCCTCCACGCTCCAACCCGACACTCCGCCAGCGCAGGCTTGGCACCGAGCTACGGAGGATGCGCGAGCAGGCTGGCTACGGCGGCTCGGAGCTCGGCCGTATCGTTGGCATGAGTCCAGCCCAGGTAACCCAGATGGAATCCGGACGGATCGGCATCAGTGTCGACCGTCTCCGCACCATCGCCGCCGCCTGTAACTGCGCCAATCGCCCGCTGATCGACGCTCTCGCCGAAATAATCACGGAGCGCGGGAGAGGCTGGTGGGAGGAGTACCGCGAGGTCCTGACAACAGACTTCATCGAGGTCGCGGAAATCGAAAGCTACTCGACCGCGCTCGCCACCTGTACGACGACCTACATCCCCGGCTTGTTGCAGACCGGCGCCTACGCCTCCGCGGTCTTCACGCGCGTCTATCCCCCGCTGTCCCGCCCGGACATCGACGTCCGAACCGCCTTCCGGGTGCAGCGACAGCAGATCGTCCGCTCGGGCAAGACTCCACTTCAGGCATTCATCCACGAAGCAGCGCTGCGGATGCAGTTCGGCGGACCCAAGGTGCTCTCCGAGCAGTTGGACGCGCTCGTCGAAGACTCCAAGCACAGCGGGATCTCAATCCGCGTAGTGCCCTTCGCTATGGCCACCTTCCCGGGCGCCTCCGAGAACCTCACGTTCGCGAAGGGCCCCGTCCCCGAGTTGGATACCGTCCAGATGGATGTCGCTCAAGGCGTCCTGTTCTTCGAGTCCCCGGCAGACCTGGCCAAACATCGGGCGATCTTCGATCGCATGGACTCCCTTGCACTCTCCGAGGAGAAGTCGCGGGACCTCATCAAATCAATCGAGAAGGAAGTGGAAGACAGCTATGCCTGAGTCGAAGTGGCAGAAATCCAGCTACAGCGGCGCGACCAATGAGTGCGTCGAGGTCCGCACGGTCGACGGAACGGTCGAACTCCGCGAGTCCGACCAAGGCCACCTCATCATCCCCACCACCCCCGCCCACTTCGCCGCCTTCCTCCAGGCCGCCAAAGCCGGCGAGTTCGACCACCACGCCTAGTACTGCAACCGCATCTGCGTGACGGATGTGGTGTTGGGCTCGTTGGTATGTCTGTGTGCTGATGAGCTGATGGTCGAACAGGTCGAGTCGCCCCTCGGGTAGGACGATTTGCAACTCGGGACTCGGCGCCCCGCAGTGCGGCGGGACGCCGAGCGGGTCCTATCGAATCTCCCTACCCGGAGCTGGAGTCGGTGGCCTATTCGCGGCCGCTTCGAGACGGCCTCGGGGTGCCGACGGTGGCACCTCCATCGCCGGCTCCGAGCGACGGGTCGCCGCAACTGACCGTGATGGACTGCACCGATCTCCAAATCGCCAGGCAACTGCGCATCAACGCAAGTAGGGTGGAGCAGCGCCTGACACGCGTGTACCGGAACTCGACGTCAAACGCCGAAGAGACCTTCCCGTGGGCCTGCGCAACGACGGAACCACGACCGGGCGGACAGGCCCCGGAGGCCTCTGACACGGAGCACTCCCAGCCGTCCTCGTCCCCACCGCGGAACCGACTGCCCCTGCCTAAGGATTCATGTGCCGCACACCTCGGACGACCGACCGACCACCCTTGCAGTCGGCACCTACACCATCGACGCCGGACGCAGCACGATCGCCTTCACCACGCGCCACTTCTTCGGCCTGGGCGCCGTGCGCGGAACGTTCGGCCTTACCTCGGGGCAGGTGCACGTCGCCGCCGAGCCCACGCAGTCGTCGGCCACGGCTGTCATCGATGCCGACAGCTTCTCGACCGACAGCGGTACCCGCGACAGGGTCGTGCGCTCACCCAAGTACCTGGGCACAGCCGCACACCCCCACATGGCCTTCGCCTCGAACGCCGTCCAGTCCACGGACACCGGGTACGTCCTGCGCGGAGAGCTGACCGTCAAAGCCACCACGCGGCCCATCGAACTTACCGTCGAGCAGCCGGAATTCACAGCCGATGGAATCCGGTTCCGCGCCACCACCAGAATCGACAGGTACGCATTCGGTATTACCGTCGACAAAGGCATGACCGCCCGTCACCTCACCCTTTCCCTCGACATTCTCGCCGTGCCCGCCGTAGGCGGCATCCCCGGCGACTAGTACTGCAACCGCATCTGGGGGTTGTGGCCTCGGTGTTTGCAGTGGGAGCGGCGGGCTCGGGCCTGGCTGCGTCGGCGGAAGCGTGACCAGCGCAGATGGTGCTCGCTGGCGTGGTGGCGGGGTGTGACGATGAGGTGGCCTGCCGAAACGGTGCGCGAAGCGGGCATGGAAGCCCACTATCACCTCGGACCACGACTCGACCTGCTCAACCGTCAGCTCGTCAGCACACAGTCATACCAACGACGCCGAACGCCAGCGGTAACGACAGATGCGGTCGCAGTACTAGACACACCACGGCGCAGGAAGTCTGCCAGCCCGACTTCCTGCGCCGCGCAGTGTTCGCTCTGTTCGAGCGGTAAGCGGGCAAGGTGACTCACGCCGGCTGGCCAGCGGCATCTGCTTCCACCATCCAGGCTGCTCCTGTTTCCGGCGGCCGGTGATCGGCGTGTTCTGTACGTGTCGTGGATGTTCGCGAGGGGGATGCACGGAGTGATCGACTCCGCACCGTGCGGAGTCGGCTCGATCGAGGGGTCTCCCATGCGTATCGCCTCCACTGCACGACGGTTCCTGATCGCGGGGGTGGGGGCCGCCGCCGCCCTGGCCCTGACGGCCGCGGCCCCGGCGCCCAGCACGGTCAAGGCGAGCGGGCCTGATGACTGCTACTCGGGCTGGGTGTGTTTCTGGCCGGAGGCCAACTTCGGCGGGACCATGGACGCCTACCAGAACCCGAAGATCCATTCCTGCGCCGATGTGCCCGGCGGCAAGGTCCGTTCCATCGTCAACCGCGACGACCAGGACTGGGAGGTCAGCCAGAGCTGGATCTGCAACAACACCAAGAAGAAGGTGCTCTCCGGCGAAGTCAACCCGGACCTCGGCGCCGACTACTACTACTGGAAGTAAGCGAGACCGCGCCAGGACGGTGAGCTGAGCCTCGATACGGCTGAGCCACGAGCTGCTGGTCGGGGCGTGGGCAATCTCGACGTTGTCCGAGGACGCCCACGTCCCGACCTGTCGGCACCGTCTCGCCGTCAAGTGCGGGGAGCAGCTGTCACAGACGATCGCGATCCGCACCCCCGCCAGGCGGAGTGAGCGCGGGTAGCGGCAGAACTCCAGGACGCAGGAAGTCGGCCAGCCCGACTTCCTGCGCCAAACAACCGACGGGACCCCAAATGACCGACACCAACTGGCAGAAGTCCAGCTACAGCGGCGCGACCAACGAGTGCGTGGAGATCCGCGCCGCCGACGGCCTGGTCGAACTCCGCGAGTCCGACCAGGGCCACCTCACCATCCCCACCCACTTCGCCGCCTTCCTGCAAGCCGCCAAAGCCGGCGAGTTCGACCACCACGCCTAGTGCAGCGCCGCGTTGATCCTTCGGGGGTTCATGCGGCTTTGAGTGGGCTGCCGTCGTAGGTCCAGCGGTAGGGCTTGGCGTCGTGTTCGTCGTAGCCCAAGACGAAGGTGGCGCTCGACGATGCCGGCGAAGGGAACCCCGCGCCGCACGACATAATCCCGGCGGATGACTCCGGTACCTCGCGGAGGCTACGAACGACACCAGAATGTCTACATCCATGGGCTGATTCGATACGGAGCTGCGGAACCTAGCGTCGATCCCATGAAACGCAATCGCCGTATCAGCGCTGTCGCGGTGTTGGCGCTCGCCGCCCTCGTCACCGGAACCGGCGCCGGGTTCGCCGCCACGACCACACCGGTGGCCACACCATCGGCCACACCGGTGGCCACGCACGCGTTAGACACCGCACCGGCCACGGCCACCGCGCCCACGCGGTCCTTCCAAGGCGCGCTCCCCGCGCCGACCGGCCCCTACGCCGCCGGCGAGGACGTCATCCACCTCACCGACGAGAGCCGTCCCGACCCGTGGGTGCCGTCATCCGGCCCCCGCCAACTGACCGTCACGATGGTCTACCCGGCCGTCCCCGGGACCGGGACTCCGGCCCCTTACATGAGCCTCGCCGAGGCAGCCGGAGTCATCCAGCGGCGGAAGTTGCCGGCGAGCTACGGCGTCACCGCACAGAACCTTTCCGGCGTCACCACTCACGCCTTCGACGGCGCGCGGCCGCAGCGCGGCAAGCATCCGCTGGTGGTCCTCTCACCCGCGTACGAGGACCCGCGCATGACGCTCACCTCGCTCGCGACCGACCTGGCCAGTCACGGCTACGTCGTCGCGCTCGTCGGCCACACCTACGAGGACAGCGGCGAGACGCTGGCGAACGGCCAGACGCCGCCGTGCGCGATCTGCGATGACCCGAAGACGCTCGACTTCGACTCCGTCGCCGCCAGCCGCGCGCTGGACGTGTCCTTCGTGATCGACCGGTTGACGCACGGCAATACCGCGTGGCCCCTGGCGCACCTCATCGACAAGCACGAGATCGGCATGGCCGGGCACTCCCTCGGCGGAGCGGCGACCGCCGCCACGATGATCGCCGACCCGCGAGTACGGGCCGGAGTGAACATGGACGGCAGCTTCCACCCGGCCCCGATGCCCGGCCAGATCAACCGGCCGCTCCTCATGCTGGGTACGGCCGACTACCACTCGGTCGGCGGCCACGACACCTCGTGGGGGCAGACCTGGGCCGCCCTCGGCGGCTACAAGAAGTGGCTGACGGTCGCCGGCGCCGACCACTTCAGCTTCGCCGACCTGGACCTGCTTCTGGAGCAGGCCGGGTTCCCGACGCCGCCCCTCTCCCCGGAACGCGGGGTGGCGATCACCCGCGAGTACGTGGCAGCGTTCTTCGACCAGACGCTGAAGGGGATCCACAGTCCGCTGCTGGACGGCCCCTCGCCGAACAACCCGGAAGTGCTCTTCCAGTCCTAGTGCAGCGCCGCGTTGATCCTTCGGGGGTTCATGCGGCTTTGAGTGGGCTGCCGTCGCAGGTCCGGCAGTAGGGCTTGGCGTCGCGTTCGTCGCAGGACAGGACGAAGGTGTCGATGGCCGCGGCCAGTTCGTCGCGGGAGGCGAACTGGCCGCGGCGTCGTAGACGTCGGGTCAGGGTGGAGAAGAGCAGCTCGACTTGGTCGAGCCGGCCGGCCTGTTCGGGCGTGTGGTGGATGTTGAAGCGGGGACGGGACCTGTGCTCTCCGGCCAGGGCGGCTGGCGCTGCCGCGAGACTCCGCCGAACCGACCCATGGGACTGGCCCGTTACTCGCGCGGTGACGCCTGCTGGCTGTCGTAGTGCTCCTGGGCGGCGAGCAGCTCGCCTCCGTGCCGGCCGAACCACTGGATCAGTTCGGTCAGCGGCCCGGCCAGGCTGACACCGAGTTCCGTCAGGCTGTAGGTGACCTGGGGCGGGTTGGTGGGCGCGACCTGGCGGTCGACGAGCCCGGCCCGGGCCAGTGCCTTGAGGTTCTGCGACAGCATCTTCTGGCTGATGCCACCGACTCGTTGGTGCAGCTGGGCGAAGCGGTGCGGGCCGGCGATGAGGGCCGAGATGATCAGTGTCGCCCAGCGACTTGTCGTCTGGTCCATGATCGGCCTGAGCGCGCACTTGTTGTCGAAGGTGTCGTGGGCCAGGAGCCGGGCGGCTGTCGCGACCTGCCGAGTTTCCATCACAGCAGGAGCTTACAAAAAAGTAGGTACTTCCCAGTAGTAACTGGCTTTCCTACGGTGACCTCGTAAGCACCAACGTTCGAGGAGCCACTGTGAGCAGCAGCAACGCGCGTACGGCGATCGTCACGGGCGCATCGAAGGGCCTGGGCGCGGGGATCGCCAAGGCGCTGGCCGGGACCGGCGCAGCCGTCGTGGTGAACTACCGGGAGGATGCGAAGGGCGCCGAGCGGGTCGTCGCGGGCATCACCGCCGAGGGCGGCCGGGCGATCGCGGTCCGGGCCGACGTGGCCCGCAACGACGAAGTGCGCCATCTGTTCGATCGGGCGCGCGAGGAGTACGGACCGGTCGACGTGCTCGTCAACAACGCGGCCGTCGCCGCCTTCGCGCCGCTGTCGGGCATCACCGAAGAGGAGTTCCAGCGCGAGATGACCACGAACGTCCTGGGCACGATCCTCACTACGCAGGCCCTGGCCGCGCAGGACGACATCGGCGCCGCATCGATCATCAACGTCTCGACGGCCGGCACACTTACCCACCCGCCGTACGCCTCGCTCTATGTCGCGTCCAAGAGCGCTGTCAACGCGTTCACCATCGTTGCGGCCAAGGAGCTGGGCCCGCGCGGCATCCGGGTCAACGCGATCATGCCCGGACCGTCGGACACCGAGGGCACCAGGGCCATGGGATTCCCCGGCTCGGCCCAGGAAGCACAGGCGATCGCCGGCACCCCGCTGGGCCGAACGGGCACCCCGGACGACTACGGCCCGCTGGTGGCTTTCCTGGCTTCCGACGGCGCGCGCTGGATCACCGGGGATGTCATCCTCGCTTCCGGCGGCATGCGCTGACGTCCCGTCCGTTCGGCTCCGGGCTCCGGGCTCCGTCGGCTACGAAACAACGGTGCTGGTCGCAGCCGTCAATGAGTGGCTGTGACCAGCACTTTCGAAACACGCCCTGGACACACCACAGCGCAGGAAGTCGGCCAGCCCGACTTCCTGCGCCAAACCAACGGGACCCCAGCCGGCCGACACCAACTGGCAAAAGTCCAGCTACCGCGCCCCTGGCCCATTCGAGGCCGGAAGATAGCCAACAAACCGGGGCCGCCCGGCACCGAAGTGCGCCGGGCGGCCTCGGCGCCGGGACGTCCGCGGCCCCAGCGGCCTCAGCAGCCTCAGCGGCAGAGGGCGGCTTCCACCAGGCCCTCGACGTGCTTCATGGCCGCCGGGTCGGCCGGCCGGTTCGTCACGGCGATGTTCGCCGCAGCGCTGCCGTCCTCCGTGACGCCGCCCCGGGTCTCGTAGCCCGGGAAACTGCCACCGTGGCCCCAGTAGAGCCCGCCGCCGCAGGGCAGGGGCTTGCTCACGAGGCCGAGCCCGTAAGCGGCGCCGGGGCCGAGGTAGTCGGCGGGGACGGTCTTCTTCATCTCGGCGAGCTGGGCGGGCCGGAGCAGGTCGCCGTGGAGGAGTTCGGAGAAGAACCGGTTGAGGTCGGAGTTGGTGGAGATCATCTGACCAGCTGCCCAGCCGAAGGACGGGTCCGTCTCCGTGACGTCGCCCAGCGGCGCGTCCGGGGTGTCCCGGTAGTAGCCCTTGGGGTGCGGCTCGCGGATGGTCACGTCGCCGGGGGCGGGGAAGTAGGTGTGGCGCAGGCCGATGCGCTTGACGATGCGGCGGTCGATCTCCGCCGCGAGCGGGCGGCCGGTGACCCGTTGGACGATCAGTCCGGCCACGATGTAGTTCGTGTTGCTGTACTTGGACCGGTCGCCCGGGGCGAAGTCGGCCTTGAACTTCAGTGCGGTGTCGAGGAGGTCGCGCGGCTCGTAGTAGCGGGGCGGGACATCGCCCTTGAGGTAGTCCGGGAGCCCGCTGGTGTGCTGGAGGAGCTGACGGACGGTGATCTTTCGCCCGTCGATGCCGTCCCCGCGGAGGAGGCCCGGCAGGTAGGTCTCGACGGGCCCGTCGAGGTCGATCTTCCCCTCTCCGACCAGTTGCAGCACGACCGTCGCCGTGAACGTCTTGGTGTTGCTGCCCATCCGCACCTGGCCGTCGACCGGGACCTTCGCCTTGGTGGCCAGGTCACCCACCCCGGCGGTGTAGTTGCGGGCGCGGCCGTGCCCCTTCTCGACGCTCGCCAGCGCGCCGGGAATGCCGTCGTCCCGCACCAGCGCGTCGAGGCCCTGCTGGACGATGTCCGGCTTCGGCGCCGCGAACGCCGCGGTCGGGGCCAGTACCCCCGTCGCCAGGGCACCGACGGCCATGGCGGCCACCAGGACCTTCCGGTGCCGGGACGGATGGACGGTCTGCCGCGCCTGCTTGCGCATGTGTCAACTCCGGTTGTTCGTCGAGGGAAACGGCGGATCGCGCCGTTACCCCCACCCTCTCCGGAACAAACCACCTGCGACGATGCTGCTACCCACCCGGTCTTGGGTGGGGTTATCCCCCTATGTCCGCAGGAGTGCGGGTTCACGGCAGCACGGCCACCGCCTCCACTTCCACCAACTGGTCGTTGAGGCTTCCTTGTCAGCGGACCTGGTCGCTCTTCGGCCCGATGCCTCCGACCCTGGCCGGAGTTCCGTCCGGGGCGAACGCGTGGTGGAAGGTGAAGGCGTGCGGCGCGGAGCCGTGGTCGTGGAGGTGTTCCAGCCTGGAAACCCCGTCCTGCCAGGTGGGTATCGCTCCGTCGGGCACCCACCAGAACGCGTAAGCCGGGCGTCCGGTCCTCTCGAACCAGTCGTGACGCCTGTTCAGCGCCTCACGGTGCAGGCCGGTGTAGATGGCGTCGAAGGCGGAGTGCGGGTCGGTCCAAAGTGAGAGGGTCGCGGCCAGGGCGGTGGTTTCCGCCGTACGGCCCTTGCCGTACCAGGCCGGTACGGCGAACTCTCCCCATACGCCCCAGTCCAGGTCGAAATGCGGGCCCTGGCCGCCGCCTGCCGCTTCGGCATGGGCGAGGTACCCGGGGTGCTGGCTGATCTTCCGGTAGACGGCCTCGCCGGTGTCGTGGAGTTCGCGCGTGAGAGGTGCGGGATCGGCGAGAGGTGACTTCAGGACGCCGAACGTGTACAGCGCAAGATGAGGAATGCGTCTCTCCCTGGTTGGGGGTGCCTGGTGTGGGCCCGGTCGCGGGCGGCGCAGCCTGGAGGAACTCCCGTACGGCCGTGGGCGATCGCCGAGGACCAGGTGAAGATAGCCGCCTCCGCAGCCCCTGTCGAAGTTGCGTTTTCCCCGCCAAAATGGCCTCTTGCACCGGCCGTTGCGGGCGCGGGCGACGTCGCGGTCCTCGGCGAAGAACGGGTCGGCCTCCTTCGCGTGCACCTGTACGGGCACGCCGCCGGGCCAGTCCGTGCCGAACTCGCCCGGGTTTCCGCTGTGCCCGTTCCTACGGCCCGCGCACCGCTAACGTCGAGCCCGTGATCGTATGGCTCAACGGCACCCACGGCGCGGGCAAGACCACGACCAGTGCACTCGTGCAGCAACTGATCCCCGACTCCCGGGTGTTCGACGCCGAGAAGGTCGGCGAGACACTCATGGACATCACGCCGGGCCTGCCCGGGACGGACAACTTCCAGCACTGGCCGCCGTGGCGGCCACTCGTAGTCGAGACCGCCCGCCACGTGCTCGACTACACCGGCGGGACTCTGGTGATGCCGATGACCGTCCTGGTCGAGCAGTACTGGCGCGAGATCAGCACGGGCCTCGCCCACCACGCCATTCCGGTGCAGCACTTCGTCCTCCACGCCGACCAGGAGACCCTCCGCGGCCGCATCGCGGGGGACACTGTGGTCGGCCCCAACTCCCGGTTCCGCCTCAACCACCTTGAGCCCTACGCCGAAGCGGCCCGTACCTGGTTGCACGCCGAGGCCGAGGTCGTCGACACCACGCACCTCACGCCCGCCCAGGCCGCCCTGCAGATCGCAGAGGCCGTCAGGAGTTGAGGTCCGCCCGCCACCCGCAACAAAAAATGGCCTTCCGGTGTCGAGTAGCGCGAACAGCCTCCACCAGGGACCGGCTCAGCCCGCCCAACGCCCGACCGCGCAGGAAGTCGGCCGGCCCGACTTCCTGCGCAGCCCCGGCGCAGGATCAGACGCTGCCCGCCTTTTCCTCGACCAGGACGGCGCCGGATGCCGGTTCGGGCTTGCGCAGCGGGAGCTTGGACCAGCGGAACGGAGCCAGCAGCAGGCCGAGGTAGGAGTCCGGCAGGCGGACCTGGTCGGCCAGGCCGATGTCCTCGGGCGGCATCCGGTCAGCGGGCAGGTAGAAGGTCCCGAACAGCAGATCCCACAGGACGACCTTGCCGCCGAAGTTCTTGTTGGCCTCGCGCAGGTCCCTGGAGTGGTGCCAGCGGTGCCCCTCCGGTCCGGGCACCAGGTAGTTCAGCGGGCCCAGCCGGACGTCCATGTTGGAGTGCATGGTGACGCCGTGGCAGTTGTAGAAGGTGAGAAGGATGATCAGGCCGGAGATGCTGTGCAGCGTCCACCCGGTCAGGGCCAGCGGGAAGACGATCGCCACGTCGTCGAGGAAGAAGTCGATGGGGTGGAACCGGGCGGAGTTGAGCCAGTAGAGCCGCTCCGAGCTGTGGTGCACCGCGTGGAAGCGCCAGAAGACCCGCGAACCGTGAATCCACCGATGCATCCAGTAGTAGAAGAACTCTCCCACCAGGAGCGCCAGTGCGGCCTGGGCGACGGGAGGCCAACTCGTCGGCCACAACGTGCTGTCCAGCTCTTCGGACAGCAGGACGGATCCGGCGAACAGGACCGAGAGGAACAGCGGCTCGATCAGCCGGGCGACCACCAGCAGGGCCACCAGGCTGGAAGCGGCGTCCGAAACGACGTCCTTGCGCGAGCGGTTCCAGCCCTCGTAGAACGGCTGGACCCGCTCCAGGACGGCCACGTACACCGAGGCGAAGAGGGTGACCATCGGCACGATGGCCCACTGCGGGAACGAGGTGTCGACCAGGGTGATGGACGCCCCGAGTGTCAGCACCATGAGAATCGGATAGCTGAGATAGCGGATGGTGAAACGCAGGGTTCTGCGCGCGCCGCCGAGTTCTGTTTCCGTCGTTGAATTCATTCCTGATCTCCCCGTGGACTTCTTCAGGCTTCTTCTGCACCCCTCCGCGCGGGACGGGCAGGTATTTATTGGCTTCCGGCGATCTGCTGCCATATCCGAACCGGCCCCAGCGGCGAGAATCCGTTTTCCTCGGCAGCCGCCAGCGCCGCGTCCCGCTCGTATCCGACCAGGTCGATTCCCGGCGCCTCTTCGTGAGCACAGGAGATGAGACCGGCCCAGGTCCGGGAAGATTCCTCCGGGGGGCCGAAGACGTTCGTCACCCCCGCCACACCATGGCTCAGGTGAAGCACGGCTCCCGCCACCAGGCTGTCGCCCGAGAATCCCCCGAGGAAGATCACGTCGTCATCGAGCAGAAGGGATTCGGGGAACGTGTTCACCGACGTGTCGCCGCCCGCCCATGCCTGCTCCCACGTACGCAACTCATCGGTGCCGGCGATACGCCGCCACCGCTGGTCGGCGCCGCCCCGTGACGCCACCTGCGCCGAGGCCGCGACTGCGGCCGGCCGATGGATCCACTGCGCCTCGATGAGAATTCGATAGTTCCCCGGGAGGAGGTCGGCGTTGGCGAAGCTGTCCTTGACGAAAAGCGGCCCAAGCGACGCCTCCCGCAGCACGTCGAGAACCTCAGAGCCGGACATCGACGGGCTCAGAATCACCAGATTCGGGTAGTACGTGAGGCTCTTCTTCAGATTCACCCACGCGACGTCGGAGAGTTCTCCGGAGAACCCGTGCGCCCGACACATCGCCTCGCACCAGGACGAGTTGTTCCGGGCGGCGGCGAGCAGCATCGGCGCCACCGGGGGGTCGGCGGCCGCAGTCCGGCCATGGCCGAACCATCCCACCGCGAAGTCCGCAACCGAGCGAACGGATCGGCACCAACGGACCCACGACCTCGTAACGTCCACCAACTCCCTTTCGTCAAGGCCGACTCCGCAGCCGGCCGGCTTCCGCACCGCCGACCCTTCGAAAGGGATGGGTCCTGTCCGGGAAATCCCCTGACGACCCAGGCCGAGCGCCTTCAACGACCTTCTTGCACATCGGTGTTGCGCGGCGCTCCGCTATGATCGCCCCTGCTCATGACCACGTCAAGATCCTTCCCGGGGGCATCCTGCGACACCCGCACACGCCCGCCGGCGTCGACGCAGCCGTGGACCGGAAGCGCGGTCGGGCCGACAATTCCCGCGCGCACCCGCGGTTTCGTGCACCAGAATGCCCACATGGAAACGGACACCGTGGCGGAGCTGGTCACCCGGGCACTGTCGGCAATGCGCGCCATCACCGCCTCGGACGACCCGGACGACCACGACGGCTGGGACGAGTACGCACCGCTGCTGTGGCGCGCGTCCGCCGACGAGGCGGCGCTGCCGCTCGGCCTGGAACTCATCGGCTCCGCCGATCCGATCGAGCGCGCGACAGGCTGCGACCTGCTGCGCGACACCATCCACCACCACGAGGCAATCCGCACCGAAACGGCCACCGCGCTCGTCGCCCTCGCCCAGCGGGAGACCGACGAGCACGTGCTGCGCGCCCTGGCACGCGCGATCGAGAAGACGCACGACCCGCGCGCCGTCCCCGTCCTCGTCGCCCTCGCCGGGCACCCTGACGCCGAGGTCCGCGAGGGGGTGGCCCGCTCGTTCGCGGAGGTCCTCACCGGCCTGCCGGACGGGCCGGACATCCGCACCCTCATCGGGCTGACCCAGGACCAGAACCCGCACGTCCGCGACTGGGCGACGTTCACCCTCGGCGTCCAGTCCAGGGCGGACAGCCCCGCGATCCGGGCCGCGCTCTGGGAGCGGACGGCCGACGAGCACGACGAGACCCGCATGGAAGCAATCCACGGACTGGCCAGTCGGCACGACCCCCGCGTCGTCCCGCTCCTGGCCGAACTGATCGGCAACCCCGAGGGCGCACACGTCCTCACGTTCAGCGCGGAGCCGATCACGGGCGACCCCGAACTCCTGCCGCCCCTCCCGGAGTACGAGCCCGGCGACGACTGGACCACCGACGCCGTGAACGCCTGCAACCCGGTGCGGCGGGCCCGCCTGGACGCCTTCGCCTGGGAACTGGTCTGCACGCTCCACCGGCTCCGCCCCGACCTGGACGCCGCCGTCTCGATGGAACGCTGCGGCTGGGGCCGCTCCCTCGACATCCACGCCGCCCCGGAGTCAACGGGCTACGACATCGAGGCGCTGCTCACCCGCGCGGACGGCGACCCCACGCGCGCCGCCGAACTGGTCTCGACCGACCTGCCGAGGATCCAGCCCGCCTGATCTAGCCCTTGGTGCCCCTGCCGCGCAGGAGGTCCGCGATGCGCGCGTCGACCTGCTCGCGGTCGTAGCCGCGCCGCACGATCTCGAACGCCGGCGGGGGCGGCGGTGAACCGGCTTCGGACAGGGCGCTGAGGTAGCGGTCGACTTGCTGGCGCTCGTAGCCACGCCGTACCAGGTCAAAGCCACGGAACTCTGGCGTTGTTGACACTTCGCGTGTCCTCCCACCTTCTGTGTCCACGTTGATCGCCATGGCACTGGCGATGGAAACGCCGGTGCGGCCACCGGTGCCCACCCACCGACAGGCGGCGCCCGAAGATATCAGCGCCGTACGCGGGCAGTCTCCGGACCGTCGGAACCCGTCAACCCCGCCCCGTCAGCCCCGCCCCCTCCGCTCGGGTCGCAGCGGCAGCACCCCGCGGACGCGCCAGCCGTGGGCGTGCGGGCCGGCGGACAGGTCCCCGCCGAGGGCGCCGATCCGCTCGGACAAGCCGGCCAGGCCGGTGCCCCCACCGCCGGGGCGGCGGGCAGGCAGACCGCCGGGGCCGCCCTGCCGTCCGCTGTCGGTGACGGTGACCCGCAGGGCGGGGCCCGGGACGCGAACCACCTCCACCTCCAGCCGGCCCGCGCTCGGGGCGTGCCGGCGGACGTTGGTCAGCGCCTCCAGGACGACGCGGTAGGCCGCGTCCTGGATCGCGCGCGGGGCGGTCCCCGCCAGGCCCGGCTCCAGTTCGAGGGAACCGCCGGCCGTGCCGGACGCCAGGAAGCGGTCGACCATCTCCGGGAGGTCGGCGAGGCCGTGGACCTTGGTCGGCGGCAGTTCGGCGAGCGCGGGCGCCTCCGGGTCGCGCAGCGTCTGCAGGGTGTGGTCCATCGAGTCCAGCGCCCGCAGACCGGCCGCCTCCAGGCGGGACAGGAGCTCCCTGTTCTCCTCTTCGTCGTAGGCGCTGACCTGGGCGGCCTGGACCTCCAGCAGGATCCCGGTCAACTCGTGGGCGACGAAGTCGTGGAGATCCCTGCCCACGTCGAGCCGCTGCTCCCGGCGGGCCCGCTGGACGGCGCGGGCCCGCTGGTTGTCCTGGCCCCGCAGGTAGAGCCCGACGCCGACGGCGCAGGCCACCGGGAACATCGCCATGGCGACGGCGACCACCGACGGTTCGAGGACCGCCTGCGGCCGCCGGAGCGTGAAGCGCAGCGGGAGCGCCATCAGCGCGAGCGCCAACGCCGAACCGACCAGGGCGGCTTGGCGGACCGGCGCCCGCCGGATCACCCTCCCGGCCAGCACCAGCATGGCCGCGAACTCGACCGGGAGCCACGACAGCACCAATCCCTGCGGTCCGGGATGGACGGCGTCCGCGACGAGCGAGAGCCCCGCGACCAGGCCGGCCGCCAGGACGGGGGCGACCGGGCCCAGCGGGCGGCGCAGGATCGCGGTCGCCATCGCCGCGACGGCGACGACGGCCCCGGTCCACGCACTCGGTGGGGCGATCGCCGCCGGGGCCGCGACCACTGCCGTCGCCGCCGCACACACCGCGCGGCGGCGACGCGTGTCAGGCATCAGTTCGGTCTGCACGGGCCGAGCCTACGCACGACGGAGGAACGGTGCGCCCCCCAGCACATGACGGATCGTCAGGCATCTGCCGTTCGGCAGAGCAGCACTGGTCGATCGACTCCCCGAAGAGCCGCAGGGGGCACCGACTTGACCGGCCCAGGGTGGGTCCTTGACCTTTCCGAGGTCGGCCACGGCATTGAGTTCGGTCCGCGGAGTCCACCGCTCCGGGGCGGTGCGTGAAAAGGCGTCAAGACCTCCCGGCGCGCCATATGGATTCCGTATGGAGTCGCGAGACGGAGGATTCCGGAACCTACGATCCATCCTTGCCGACCAGAAAGATGAATCCGATATGAAACCCCTGTCCCGCCTCAAACGCGCCCTGGCCTGCGGGATCGCCGCAGTCGCCATGGTCTCCGGCCTGACCGCACAGGCCCAGGCCGCGCCGGAGCCGCCCCTCCACGCGGACAAGACCTGTGGAACCCCGGCCTCGCCGGGCGGCGGCAACTGCATGACCGCGCTGATCAGCTCCGCCTTCGACACGATCAGGCTCATGCGCAACGCCGCCAACCTCAACAAGCTGGACAACGCGGAGTTCACCCAGAGCACCGCGTCGAAGTTGAGCGCGAAGTTTCCCGGGTTCAACGTCATGGTGTTCAAGACCGTGGGCACCGACCTGTACGACACCGAGTGGTTCAAGAACGAGTACAAGTCCGACATGAAGGGGGTGTTGATCGACACCACCTACAAGCTCAACCATTTCCTGGACAAGGAGAAGAAGGAGCCCTCCGGCTACGACATATTCCGGATCTGGGTTTTCCAGGGGGACTCGACCCTCCGCAACCGCGGCGACGGCGGGTACATGAACTGGGCGTTCATCGGCAATGACGGCGACACCGTCAAGAAGGAGCCGTGGACCTGCCGGGCGGGCACCGCGCGGCCGTACAAGTGCGACGGCGACGTGCGCAGCATCCACTTCCCCGCGCGGTCCGGCTACGGCACCAGGACCGGCAGCCTGACCCCCGACTCCAGCCCCGGCTACCACGCCTGCCTGGACGTCAACGGCAACGGCAACGCGAACGGCACCCCCGTGCAGATGTGGGAGTGCAACGGCAGCGACGCCCAGAAGTGGACCTACAACGGGTACAAGCTCCAGGCGGCCAACGGCAAGTGCCTCGACCTGGAGGCCAACAAGACCGCGAACGGGACCAAGCTCCAGGTCTGGGACTGCCTGGAGATCCCCGGCCAGCGCTGGAACATGTCGGCCAGCGGCGGTCTCCGGCACATGACGGACATGGACGACCGGTCCAAGGACGTCTGCATCGACGACTTCAACGGCCGGACCTCCAACGGCAGCACCGTGGCGGCCTGGGCCTGCGGCTCCGAGGACCGGCGTGACGCGCCCAACCAGAACTGGGCCTGGGGCGGCACCCCGCCGACCACCAACCCGCCCACGCCCGGCGGAGGCGGCGGCAACAACGGCGCCGACGTGTACCTGAAGCTCGACAACGGCCTGGGCGCCGTCCCGGTCAGCGGCTCCGCCGGCGCGTCGGTCGTCCCCGGCCTCCGGGGTGGCAACGAGTCCAAGTGGAAGCTCACCTCGGTCGGCGGCGGTCGCTACCGGATCACCAGCTCGTACGGGCTGGAACTCACCGAGAACGGCAACTACATGGCTGAACTCCAGCCGTGGAGCAACTCCTCCCAGCAGAAGTGGGAGCTCGTCGGAGTCGGCAACGGCAAGTACCAGATCCGGATCTCCGACGACGACTGCCTCGCGCACGACGCCGACTTCAAGCAGCTCGGCGTGTGGACGTGCAAGTCGGGCTGGCAGCAGGCGTGGGTGCTGGAGTCCACCTCCGGCGGCGTGATCACCCCGACCGACCCGACCACCCCGACGAAGCCGGACCCGAAGCCCAAGCCGGACCCCAAGCCGAAGCCGGACACCAAGCCGACCGTCCCGACCGAGCGCCCGCTGTTCCTGAAGCTCTCCAACGGCCTGGGCGCGTCGGCCCCCACCGAGACCTCGACCTGGGGTGCGCCGATCGTGGGCGGGATCCTGGGGTACAAGGGGTCCACCTGGACGATCAAGCCGCTGGGCGGGGACCGCTACCGGATCGTCAACGACCTCGGGTACAACCTCACCGAGAACCCTGACACCTACGTCGCCGAGCAGCAGGCGTGGGGCGGCACCTCCAACCAGAAGTGGCAGTTCGTCGGCCTCGGCAACGGCAAGTACCGGGTCCAGATCGACGACGACAACTGCCTCACCCACGACTCCGACTTCAAGCAGCTCGGGGTGTGGAGCTGCGAGGGCGGCTGGAAGCAGGAGTGGACCTTCCAGCTCCTCTGACCGGCCGCACCAGGCCGCAGTCACGACGAAGGACGAAGGACGAAGGCCGAAGGGCGCCAGCCGTACGGTTGGCGCCCTTCGGCCGTTCTCAGCCGACGTCCCGCCCGGAGGCGGCGTGGTAGCGCAGGCCGTCCATCAGGAGGTCGAGGAGGCGTTCCATCCGGGCGTGGTGCTCGGGGGTCGTCGCGGCCATGGACAGGCCGCTGAGGCTGAACAGCACGTCCTCCGGCTCGACGTCGGCGCGCAGCACGCCCGACTCGGCCCCGGCCCGCAGGAGTTGCGTGATCGCGGCGGTCAGCATCGCCCGGCTGTGCGAGAAGGGGTTCCCGCCGGAGGCTATGAGCGCGCGCAGCGCGTCGGACATCCCGCGCTTGGTGGTCATGTAGCGGACGAAGCCGTCCATCCAGGCGCGCAATGCGGCGTCGGGTTCCGTGCCGTCCAGCAGCTCCGCGGCGGAGTCGCACAGCTTGGCGAGTTCGCTGCGGTAGACCGCCTCGACGAGTTCCTCGCGGGTGGCGAAGTGCCGGTAGAGGGTGCCGATGCCCACACCGGCCTCCTTGGCGATCGCCCCGAGCGTCGCGTCCGGCCCGTCCTGGGCGAAGGCCCGTGCGGCTACTTCGATCAGTCGGTCGCGGTTGCGGCGCGCGTCGGCGCGCAGCGGCCGGGGGTCGGCGGTGGTCACGGCTGGTCCTCCTCGGGTTGCAAGCGGAGGATCCTCCGCTTAACCTGGAGACATGCGGAGGGCCCTCCGGTTTCCACTCTACCGGCCGCCCCCTCCCGCGCACCCCCAGCTCCGGTCACCCAACCAGACGGGAACGATCATGAACGCCAGCACCCCGCGCCTCACCACCCCCTTCGGCGCCGAGTCCACCGCCGCCGAGGTCATCTCCGGCACCGACCTGACCGGCCGCCGCGCCGTCGTCACCGGCGGCGCCTCCGGCATCGGCGTCGAGACCGCGCGCGCCCTCGCCTCGGCCGGCGCGCAGGTCACCCTCGCGGTCCGCAACCTCGACGCCGGCGCCCGCACCGCCGAGGACATCACCGCGACCACCGGCAACAAGGACGTCCGGGTCGCCCCGCTGGACCTGGCCGACCAGGCCTCCGTCGCCGCGTTCGTCGCCGCCTGGGACGGGCCCCTGCACATCCTGGTCAACAACGCCGGCGTGATGGCCTCGCCCGAGCTCCGCACGCCGGAGGGCTGGGAGCTCCAGTTCGCCACCAACCACCTCGGGCACTTCGCGCTGGCCACCGGCCTGCACCCGGCCCTGGCCCGGGACGGCGGCGCCCGCGTCGTGGCCGTCAGCTCCAGCGCCCACCACCGCTCCCCCGTCGTCTTCGAGGACATCCACTTCCGCGAGCGCGCCTACGAGCCCTGGTCCGCCTACGGCCAGTCCAAGACCGCCAACGTCCTCTTCGCGGTCGAGGCCGCCAAGCGCTGGGCGGCGGACGGCATCACCGTCAACGCCCTGATGCCCGGCGGCATCCGCACCGCCCTCCAGCGCCACGTCTCCGAGGAGGAGCTCGACCGGCTGCGTGCCCAGGCCGCCAACGGCGCGGAACTGCTGTGGAAGACCACCGAGCAGGGCGCGGCGACGTCCGTCCTGCTCGCGGCCTCGCCGCTGCTGGCGGGCGTCAGCGGCCGCTACTTCGAGGACTGCAACGAAGCCGTCCGCGGCGAGCTCAGCGCCCGCAGCGGCGTCTCCGAGTACGCCCTCGACCCCGAGGCGGCCGCCCTGCTCTGGCAGGTCTCGCGCGACACCCTGGGCAGCCGCGACTGACGGCCCGCAGCAGAACGCCCCGCTCCCCCGGCGAGCCTGGGGGAAGCGGGGCGCGGGGCGGGCCCGTTACCTGCGCGGCCCGGCCAGGGCGTAGACCCCGGCGCCGGTCACCAGCAGGGCCACCGCGGTCCAGGTCGACGCCTCCGTGCCAGGGGGGTAGGACATCCAACCGAACGCCTTCCCCACGGTGTTGGGCGGCAGCGGCGGGGAGAGGACGGCGAACGCGAGCCAAGCGGTCGGCAGGGTCCAGGCGAGGTGCGCCCCGCACACCACCGCCCCGAGCGCGGCCAGGCCGGCCAGGCCCGCGGTGTCCCGGACGACGACCTCGGTGGGGGCGAACCTCGGCCCCACCGCCTGGACCGCCAGCAGCGCCGCACCCGTGACCAAGCCGATCAGCAGCGCGTGCGCCGCCCGGCGGGGCGCCCACCGGATCGCGGCCGTCCTGTCCAGTGCGGCGTCCTGCCCGCCGAGCCCGACGGAGCCGGCCGCCACGCTCGCGGCGAGCACGAAGTACACGATCGGGTTGATCGCGTCCGCGTCCATCCCATCCGTGCCGCCGCCCCGGTTGAAGGCCCACACCACCAGCGCGGTGAGCGCGACCGCGGCGGCCGACGTGGACACCTGCCGTGAACGCGCGTACAGCATCAGCCACCTCATCGCGACGCTCCCCCGGCCAGCTTCGGAACCTGCTTGTACCCCTCGCAGGAGAGCGCGGCGGCGTGCAGCTCGACGATCCGCGAGCGCTGCTCGGCCGGCGGCAGCGCCATCAGCTTCTGCCACGCGAGGTCGGCCTCGGCCCAGGTTTCGAGCGCGTACCGGCTGGTGCCCTTCTCCTGCAGCGGTTGGAGCTGGGTGTCGTGGAGGGCCCAGCTCACGGCGATGCTCTGGGCGGGGATGTCGTGGCTCCCCCCGCCCTCCTTGTCGTTGTCCGGGTAGCAGCTCGGCGCCAGGCCCCTGGCGATCAGCGCGCGGGTCAGCTTGTCACCCTTCGCATCGGCGAGCATCCGGTCGTTGAAGTCGACCAGCAGCACGTCTGCGGAGAGTTCGCGTGGCGCGGCGAGCTCGTGCAGCGCGGTGTCCTCCCGCACCGAGGTCGGCGCCTTGTCGCCCAAGGCGTCGTGCAGCACGGGCATCGCCTCCTTGCTGCGCTGCGCGAGCTCGGCGAGGTGTGAACGGCTCGCCTGCGTCACGCACACCGGCCCGTCGCACACCAGCGCCGCGGCGGCCTTGTCGACGACGTAGGTGTCGCGCGCGGCGGCCGGGAGCACCAGCAGGGCCAGGCCCAGGCCGGCCAGGACGGGAGTCACCGCGAGCAGCCGCGCCCGGCGGGTCACGGCCGCCAGCAGCGCGAAGCCGGTGGCGAGCAGGCCGAGCAGCCAGAGCGTCTGGCCGAGGTGGACGGAGCCGGACAGGGTCAGCAGCATCTGCCGCGGCTCCACGGTCGCCGGGGACAGCTGGGCGAACCGGTTCGACACCCTGCCCGTCGGCACCGCCGCTTCGTTGTTCATGCGCAGGAACAGGCCCGTCCCCACGAAGACGATCACCACCAGGGCCGGCGGCGTGAGGGTGGAGGGCAGCGCCCGCGCGACACCCATGCCGAACACGGCGCCAGCGACCAGGGCCAGTGCCGCCACCAGCGAGATCGGCAGCCAGCCGAGGGATGCGTAGGTGGTCGGACCGGCCGCCACCTGGACTCCGCCCACCAGAACCAGCAGACCGAAGCCCACCGCCAGCGCGAGCCCGATCGCACCGGCCGGCAGCGCCGCACGGCGCCAGGCCGGCAGTGGCGTGGTCGTCAGCAGCTCGGTCATCCGCGAGCGGGATTCGCGCAGCCCGTACACCGCCCCGATGCCGATCACGAACGGCCACCAGAAGGCCAGCAGGGACCGGGTCCACATGGCCATGGTGCTCCACTGGGCCGTCCACCCCGCGGTGCCGTGCCACCAGAGCGCGTCGAACGGGAAGAAGACCGCCAGGCTGCCGGCCAGCACGACGATGCCGGCCCACGGGGCGGCGGAGCGCCTCAGCTCCGTCCGCAGCACACGTCCGTTCACCAGGCGCTCCCCTGCTGGCCGGAGTTGCTGAGCAGCGCCGAGTAGCCGCGCTCCAGGGGGCTGTCGCCCGGGTGGTCGGTGCTGCCCGCCGCACCCAGCTCGTCCGGCGTGCCCTGGAAGACGAGGCGGCCGTCGGCGAACAGCACCACGTCGGAGCAGGCGGCCGCGACGTCCTCGACCAGGTGGGTGGAGACGACCACGCAGGTGTCGCGGCCCAGGTCCTGCAGCAGTTCGCGGAAGCGCAGCCGCTGCGCCGGGTCCAGGCCGGCCGTCGGCTCGTCCAGCAGCAGCACCGCGGGGGAGTTGACGATGGCCTGGGCGATGCCGGCCCGCCGCACCATGCCGCCGGACAGGGTCTTCATCCGGTGGTCGGCGCGGTCCGCCAGGCCCACCCGCTCCACGGCCCGCTGGACGGCCCCGGGGATGTCCGCCTTCGGCACCTCCTTCAGCCAGGCCATGTACTCGACGAACTCGCGCACCGTGAAGCGCTTGTAGTAGCCGAAGTCCTGCGGCAGGTAGCCGATCTGGCGGCGCAGGGCCCGGTGGTCGCCCACCCTGCCCCCCAGGGAGGTGCCGAGCATCTCCAGTTCGCCCTCGGTGGGGCGCAGCACGGTGGCCAGCGTCCGGATCAGGGTGGTCTTGCCCGCTCCATTGGGCCCGAGGAGCCCGTGGGCGCCGATGCCCAGGGAGAGGTCGAGCCCGTCGACGGCCATCTTGCTCCGTCCGACGCGCACCCTCAGGCCGCTGGCCCGGATCTCCCAGGCGTAGGTCTTCGGCGCGGTGTCGGCCGCGCTCGCCGTATACGTCATGCGATGGTCCCTTTCCAGGGTGGACATGGGTTTCACAGCGTTGAGTACGCGTCCCTGCGGGTGATCACGGCGCAGACGCCGAGCGCGAGGAGCAGCCCCCACACGGGCAACTGGTCGCGGTGCAGGGCGAGTTCGAGGACTGCGGGGATGCGGCCGGTGACGAACGTGGGCACCACGACGGCAGCGCCCCACGCGGCCACCAGCCCCACGGCGGCGCGGGTCACGCCGACCACGCTGCCCAGCGCCAGGGCGGTGGAGGTGAAGGCCAGGGAGGGCAGCAGCCACTGCGCGGCCGTCGTGTTCCCGGTCAGCCATCCCCCCGCCAGGAGCCCGGGCACGACCACCACGAGGACCGCGGTGGTGCGCCTGAGCAGCAGGGCCAGGCCGGCCCGGGCGGTCGAGGCGGTCAGTTCGTGCGCCGGGTCCAGGCCGCGCGACCACGATGCGGCGACACCGCACAGCGGCAGCACGGGCGCGATCAGCGCCACCGTCGAGGAGCCGCCGAAGACCTTCGCCGGCGCGGCCACGTCCAGCAGCAGCGCCATCAGGGTGACGACGGCGGTCATCGCCAGCCACGGGGTCATGGCCGGTGTCAGCCAGGCCGACACCCAGGTCGGGCGGTGCCGCCGTCGGGGCGCCCCGACGGCCGCGTCCAACTGCGCGTCCAGACCGGCCCGGACGGTGTCGACGAGCGCGGCGACGCCGGGCGCCTCGGTGGCCACGGAGGCCGCCAGCAGGCTCCGGCACGGCGCGCACGTCTCCAGGTGGGCCTCCAGTGCCCACACCGTGTCCGCGGCCATCGCCGTGTCACCACGCGCGTAGTCGTCGATCAGCCGCCTCGACGCGTGTTCCGCGTTCATGCCAGCGCCTCCCGCATCGCGATCCGGGCCCGGCGGGCACGGGTCTTGACCGTGCCTTCGGGCAGTCTGAGCAGGACGGCGGTCTCCCGGACGGAGAGCCCGTCGAGCACCGTCGCCTGCAGTACGTCTCGAAGTTCCGGCGCCAGCCGCCGTAGGGCGTCGCCCACGTCGCCGCCGACGGTCCCGGCGAGCGCCTCCTCCTCCGCCGCGGGCACCACGGCCCGCTCGGCGGCGGCGACCGGCGGTTCGGCGTGGTGGGCACGGCGCCGGAAGGCGTCGACGAGGCGGCGCGCCGCGATCGTCCACAGCCACCCGACGGCCGTCCCGCCGACGGCGCTCCCGGCGAACGCGCCGGCCGCGCGCCACACCGCCAGATAGGTCTCCTGCATGACCTCGGCGACGATCTGCTCGTCCGCGCAGCGACGGCGCAACCGCACCGCCAGCCACGGCGACGTGCGCCGGTACAGCTCGTCGAACGCCGCGCGGTCACTTCTGGCGATCAGCCGGACGAGGCGTTCCTCGTCCAGCTCGTCCAGTGCTCTCCTGCGTGATCTCACACCAGCCAGACGCCCGCGACCGCGCGCAGGTTCTGCATTCGGCGTGACCTGCGTCACATGAAAGCAGCGCAGGAAGTCGGCCTACCCGACTTCCTGCGCTGCGGCGACCTCGACGCCCGGATCAGGCACCTGCGGTGGCTAGGTCCTGTCCGGTCGATCTTGGCGGATCAGCCTGCGGCGTTGGGCGCCCGGCTGGGCGTGCGCCCGGATCGCCCTCGTACTGGGCCGTACTTGGGCGATTCGGGCGTGCGTCCAGGCGGGATGCCCGGCGTCGCAGGCCCGGCAAGATCGGCCGGACAGGACCTAGCACCCCGCCGCCCTACCGGTCCTCGGCCGTCCGCGCCAGCAGCGCGATCTCGGCCGCCACCGCCTCCGGCTCGGCCGCGACGGTGATGTCGAACACCGGCAGCATGTCCCGAACCGGCCTGGCCGACACGAGGACCACCCGGTACCGGCCCGCTCGCACTCCCCGATCGCCACCGGCGCTCCAACCTCCCGAAAACCGCTTGCCGGGCGGACGACGGCCCCCGTACCGTCGCCCGGCGTGACCCCGACCCTGCGTACCGATCGCCTGCTGCTCGACCCGTACGTCCTCACGGACGAAGAGGACTTCGTGACGCTGTTCCAGGACCGGGAGGTGTCCCGGTGGATGGGCGACGGCCCTCAGTCCGAGGCCGAGGACCGGGCCCTGTTCGGCCGCATCTTCACCCAGGTGTACGCCTCGAACCGGTTCGACGTCTGGGCCGTCCGGCAGGTCGGCCGCCTCGTCGGGCACGCCGAGATCAAGCCCACCACCGTGGCCGAGGGCTTCGAGATCGTCTACGCGCTGGCCCCGGAGGCGTGGGGCCGCGGCCTGGGCACCGAACTGGCGGCCGCGATCGTCGACTACGGCTTCACCGCCCTGGGGCTGGCCGAGGTGCACGCGACGGTCGCCGACGCCAACCTCGCTTCGCTGGCGCTGCTGGGCAGGATCGGCTTCCGGCACGTCCGCGACATCACGGAGGACGACGGCAGCACGACCCGCCTGCTCACCCGGGGCCGCGCCGATGCCGCCGGGGCCGCCTCGCCGTAGCCGTCCCGCCGGAGCAGGAAGGCCGGAGCGAACGCTCCCCCGATCGGGGGAGGCCCCCCATGAGCTGCGCCGCAATACTGGTGATCATGATCAGGGGAATCCGGCCGCTGCTGCGCGGCTCCACGTACTCGGGTGTGCTGTTCGCCTTCTTCGGCGCGCTGGCGAGCCTGCCGCTACTGCCGTTCGCGATGCTGCCGATGATGGCCTGGCCGGCCGGCCCCTACCTCGCACGGGCGGTGCTCACCCTGCTGTTCTGGGCGGCGCTGCTCGCCGTGGTCGGGCTGGCCCGCACCACCCGGCGGGTGCTGATCGGCGGCGTCCGCCGGCTGCTGAGGGTGCCGCTGCCGGATCCGGTGTCCGGTGCCCGGGCGGCGGACACCCCCGGCTCCGACCGTTGGCGCACCCCGCTGTGGCTGGTGCTGCACGTGGCGCTGGGCTGGGCGGGCGGCTTGGTGAGCCTCGTGCTGCTCGGCGCGGCCGTGGCCCTGCCGGGCGGCTGGGTCTCCGGTGATGCCCGGCTGAGCTGGCCCGGCCGGTCGGTGCAGCTGACGGGCGTCTGGAGCTGGGTGGTGGCGGCGGTCTGCCTGCTGCTGGCGCCGGTGGTGTGCGCGGCGGTGGCGGGCGCGCTGCGCGGTCTGGCCCCGAAGCTGCTGGGTCCGTCGGCGGCCGAGCGGCTGGCGCTGGCGGCGGAGCGGGAGCGCCGGCTGGCCGAACGCAACCGGCTGGCCCACGAGTTGCACGACTCGATCGGGCACACCCTGACGGCGGCCACGATCCAGGCGGCGGTGGCGGGTGAGGTGCTCTCCGCCGACCCGGTGGCGGCGCGGGCCGCCATGCGCAGCATCGAGGAGTCGACCCGGGCCGCCCTGGAGGACCTGGACTACGTGCTGGGCGCGCTGCGCGAGGAGGAGTCGGGGGCGGCCCCGGCCCGGACCTTGGCCGACCTGCCCGAGCTGCTGGAACGGTTGCGGCACGCCGGCGCGGTGGTGGAGCCGGAGCTGTCCGGCGAGCTGGCGCAGGTGCAGGGGACGCTCTCCCGGGCGGCGTACCGGATCCTCCAGGAGGGGCTGACGAACGCGCTGCGGCACGGAGCGGGCGGCCCGATCGAGGTCCGGGTGGCGGCCGGGCCGGACACCCTGGAGCTCAGCGTGGCCAACCGGACCGGGGCGGGCCCGCGCCAGGGCGCCTTCCCGACCTCCGGCCACGGCCTGCCGGGTCTGGCCGAGCGGGTCCGGCTGCTGCACGGCGAGATCGAGGCCGGGCCGGACGGGCCCCAGGCCTGGCGGCTGGCCGTACGGCTGCCCGTACGGTTGTCGGCATGACCGGCCCAGATCCCACCGCCGCCGCGCCCGACGCCCCGAGCAACGCCACCGGCACCCCCGTCACCCTCCTGATCGCGGACGACGACGAGGTGACCCGCAGCGGCCTGCGCACCCTGCTCGCGGTGCAGCCGGGGATCACGGTGGTCGGGGAGGCGGCCGACGGCGTCGACGCGGTCGAGCAGGCGCAGCGGCTGCGGCCGGACGTGGTCCTGATGGACGTACGGATGCCGCGCCGCAACGGGATCGAGGCCACCCGGCAGCTGCTGGCCGAGTCGGCCGCGCCGCCGAAGGTCGTGGTGATCACCACCTTCGAGAACGACGGCTACGTCACCGCCGCGCTCAGCGCGGGGGCGAGCGGGTTCGTGCTGAAGCGGCTTCCGGTGCGGCAGATCGCGGAGGCGGTGCGGGTGGCGGCGGCCGGGGAGGCGATCCTCTTCCCGGCGGCGCTGCGCCGGATGGTCTCCGCCCGCCCGCTGGACTCCGCCGAGGCGTTGCCCCGGGCGGCGTTGACGGTGCGGGAGGAGGAGGTGCTGCGGTCGATGGCCACGGGCCAGTCCAACCCGGAGATCGCGGAGTCGCTCAGGGTGAGTCTGGAGACGGTGAAGACGCACGTCGGGAACGTGCTGACCAAGCTCGGCGCGCAGAACCGGACCCACGCCGTGGTGATCGCGTACGAGTCCGGCCTGGTGGTGCCGGGGCTCGCCGGCTGACCCGGCCCGCCCCGGCACCCGCCCTCGGTCAGGAATCCAGCTCGCCGAGGAAGTCCAGCGCGATGGCCCAGGCCCGCTCCGCCGCCTCGGCGTCGTAGTCGGCCAGCTCGGTGTCGGTGAACAGGTGCCCGGCGCCCCGGTAGCGGTGCACCTCGACGTCGGCCCCGGCCCGCCGCATCCCCAGGTACCAGGCGTTCAGCCAGTCCTCGGTCTCGAACGGGTCCGGCTCGGCGACGTGCAGCTGCACCGGGATCTCGGTGGCCGCGTCCTCGCGCAGGTCGGAGGTGCCGTGCAGGAGCAGCAGGCCGCGGGCCTTGTCGTCGGCGAGGGCGAGGTTCTGCGCGAGCGAGCCGCCGAGCGAGAAGCCCGCGTAGACCAGGCCGCCGTCGGACAGCGGAGCGGCGGCGGTGACGGCCCGGCGCAGCAGTTCCTCGCTGCCGCCGACCTCCTCCTGGTACGCCAGTCCGGCCTCGATGTCGTCGAAGGTCCGCCCGTCGTACAGGTCCGGGGTGTGCACGGTGTGCCCGGCGGCGCGCAGCCGGTCGGCGGCGGCGTGGACGGCGGAGCGCAGCCCGAGGGCGGAGTGGAAGAGGACGATCTGGGCCACGGTCGGGGTCCTTCGGCAGCTGAGGGCGGGTACTCCCCCATGATCCCGCATGATCCGGCGACCCGACTTCCCCGGCCCGCCGGCCCCGGCCTCCCCCGCTCGCCCACCCCAGGCAACCACACCCGCCCGCTCCACGACGGATCGTCAGGTCACCTGATTTACCTACACTTTACTAGCGGGTAACCTTCCGGACGTGAACGATCTTGTCCATGACATGACCCCTGCCCACCCGCGCCGCCGCCAGGTCCTGAAGGCCGGCGCGCTGGCCGCCGGCGCGACCGCCGCCCTCCCGATCGCCCTCCCCACCCCCGCCGAAGCCGCCGAGCCGGCCCAGGCCACCCAGACCGCCCAGGCCGCCGGAGCCGCCCAACCCGCGCAGGCCCCCGAAGCCGCCCCCCGCTTCCTGCACGGCATAGCCTCCGGCGACCCCCTCCCCGACGGCGTCCTGCTCTGGACCAGGGTGACGCCCCGCCCCGAGGCCCTCCCCGGCTCGGGCCTCGGCCCCGACACCGAGGTCCGCTGGGAGCTGGCCGCCGACCAGGCCTTCACCCGTGTCGTCGCGAGCGGCACGGTGACCGCCACCGCCGCCGCCGACCACACCGTCAAGGCCGACGTCCGCGGCCTGACCCCGGACACCCCCTACTGGTACCGCTTCACCGCCACCACTGGTACCGGTACCGGCAGCGCCGTCTCCCCCACCGGCCGCACCCGCACCACCCCCGCCACCGACGCCGCCCTCTCCCGGCTGCGGTTCGGCGTCGCCTCCTGCGCCAACTGGGAGGGCGGCTACTTCTCCGCCTACCGCCACCTCGCCGCCCGCGGCGACCTGGACGCCTTCCTCTTCCTCGGCGACTACATCTACGAGTACAAGACCGGCGAGTTCTGCGCCCGCGGCACGGTCGTGCGCCCGCACGCCCCCGCCCACGAGATCCTCACCCTCGCCGACTACCGCACCAGGCACGGCCAGTACAAGACCGACGACGACCTCCAGGACCTGCACGCCAAGCTCCCGACCATCGCGATCTGGGACGACCACGAGTTCGCCAACGACGCCTGGTCCGGCGGCGCCGAGAACCACACCCCGGGCACCGAGGGCGCCTGGGCCGACCGGATGGCCGCCGCCAAGCAGGCCTACTTCGAGTGGATGCCGGTCCGGCCCTCGATCGCCGGCACCACCTACCGCCGCCTGCGCTACGGCAAGCTCGCCGACCTGCACCTGATGGACCAGCGCTCGTTCCGCTCCCAGCAGGCGAAGACGGGCAGCGGCGCCGTCGACTCGGCCGACCGCACCCTCACCGGCCGCGCCCAACTGGACTGGCTCAAGGCCGGGTTGTCCGCCTCCGACACCACCTGGCGGCTGATCGGCAACGAGGTGATGATCTCCCCGGTCGCCTTCCTCTCGCTGCCCGACTACCTGCTGCGCCCGCTGGCCAAGCTGCTCGGCCTGCCCGGCGAGGGCGTGGCGGTCAACCCCGACCAGTGGGACGGCTACACCCACGACCGCCGCGAGCTGCTCGGCCACCTCAAGACGAACGGCATCACCAACACCGTCTTCCTGACCGGCGACATCCACTCCGCCTGGGCCGCCGACGTCCCGAACGAGGCCGCCACCTACCCGCTGTCCGGCAGTGTCGCCACCGAGTTCGTGGTCACCTCGGTGACCTCCGACAACGTCGACGACCTGCTGAAGGTCGCCCCGCAGACCGTCTCACTGGCGGCCGGCACCGCGATCAAGGCGGCCAACCCGCACGTCAAGTGGGTCGACCTGGACTCGCACGGCTACGGGGTCCTGGACATCACCCCCGAGCAGACCCAGATGGACTACTACGTCCTCTCCGACCGCACCCGCAAGGAGGCGACCAGCAGCTGGACCCGCTCCTACCGCACCCGCACCGGCACCCAGCGGATCGAGCCCGCGAACGCCCCGATCGCCTGACCCCAGCCCTGACCCCCGCCCTGCGCCCCACCCCGGTCACCCACCCCGGGCCCGCCGCACCCCGGGCCCGCCGCACCCCCGCGGCGGGCCCGCAGCACAACGGCCCTACGACACCACGTCCTTGCGCGCGAACCCCCGGAACGCCAGCGCGAGCAGCACCGCCGCGTACGACAGCGACAGCGAGACGCCCTGCACCATGCCGCCCCACTCCAACTGCGGCTGCAGGGCGTCCGCCCAGGCGTACTGCCAGTGCGCGGGCAGCCACTCCCGCAGGCCCCCCAGCGCCGTGACGGCGTCCAGCACCCCGGTGATGATCGACGCGAACACCGCCCCGCCGACGGCGCCCAGCGGCGCGTCCGTCGCCGTGGAGAGCCAGAACGCCAGCGCGGCGATCACGATCTCGGCGAGGAACACGTACGCCGCCGCGACGGCCAGCCGGGGCAGCGCCTCCCCGGCCGAAAGGCTGGCCCCGGTGGGCAGTTTGAGGTCCCCCCAGCCGTACGCGGCGGTGCCGACGACCAGCCCGATCAGCGGCAGCATCGCCACCGCCACCGCCGAGAACGCCAGCCCGACCGCGAACTTGCGGGCCAGCAGCCGGGCCCGGGGCACCGGCGCGGCCAGCAGGTAGCGCAGCGAGGACCAGCTCGCCTCGGAGGCGACCGTGTCGCCGCAGAACAGCGCCACCGGGATGACCAGCAGGAAGCCGGTGCCCACGAACAGCATGGTGGCGGCGAAGTTGGGCCCGGACGCGGTGGCCAGGTCGATGAAGGTGGTCCGGTCGGGGCGGCTCGGGGTGCCGCCGATCTGGAACGCGGCCAGCATCACGAACGGCAGGGCGGCCAGCACCGCACCGATCACCAGGGTACGGCGGCGCCGCAGCTGGCGCATCGCCTCCACCCGCAGCGGCAGCGTCCGGCCCGCCCGGTACCCCTCGGCGTGGTCCGCCGACACGACGCCGCTCACGCCATCACCCACCTCGCTGCTCACCTCACTGCTCACCTCACTGCTCACCTCACTGCTCACGCCACCGTTCGCACCCCTGCTCACGCCGCACCTCCGATCAACGACAGGAACGCGTCCTCCAGCCGCCGCTGCGGCCCGGCGCTCTCCACCGGCACACCGAGACGCACCAGTTCGGCCAGCAGTTCGTGCGCCGCCAGCCCGTCCAGGCGCACCAGCAGCCCGCCCTCGACGGCCTCCGCCGAGCCGACCCCGGCCAGCGCGCCGACCTTCTCGACGACCGACCCGGGCTCGTACCCGGCGGGCACCCCGAGGAACAGCAGCTCGCCCGCGCCGACGATCTCGCCGACGGCGCCGGTGGTGATCAGCCGCCCGCGGTCCATCACCACCAGGTCCGTGCAGCTCTGCTCGACCTCGGCGAGCAGGTGGCTGGAGACGATGACGGTACGGCCGGCGGCGGCGTACCGGATCATCACCTCGCGCATCTCGCGGATCTGCGGCGGGTCGAGCCCGTTGGTCGGCTCGTCGAGGATCAGCAGGTCCGGCATCCCGAGCATGGCCTGGGCGATGGCGAGCCGCTGCCGCATGCCCTGCGAGTAGGTCCGCACGGCGCGGTCGAGCGCCTCGCCGAGACCGGCGATGGCCAGCGCCTCGTCGAAGCGGGCGTCCTCCTCCGGCCGGCCGGTGGCCTGCCAGTACAGCCGCAGGTTGGCCCGGCCGGTGAGGTGCGGCAGGAAGCCCGCGCCCTCGACGAAGGCGCCGACCCGGGAGAGCACCGGCGCACCGGGGCGCACCAGGTGGCCGAAGATCCGGATCTCGCCCGCGTCGGGCCGGATCAGGCCCATCAGCATCCGCAGCGTGGTGGTCTTGCCGGCGCCGTTGGGCCCGAGCAGGCCGAGCACCTGCCCCTGCTCCACCCGGAAGCCCAACTCCCGTACGGCGTAACGGTCCTGGGCGCCCTTGTAGCGCTTGCTCAGGCCGGTGATCTGCAACGGCACCCCGGCCAGCGCCGGGTCGTACGCCGGCCCGTCGCCCGCCCCCCGCCGACGGCGGCGCAGCAGCCGGGGCGACAGCACCAGGCCCAGCGCCACCACGACGGCCGCCAGCGGCAGCAGCCAGGTGCGCGCGGGCAGCGGCGTGGCCTCGGTGACGAGTTCGTCGTCGGTCGGCACGGTGAGCGCCCCGGCCGGCGCGACCCGGTAGGTGGCGGGCTCGACGGGCGAGGCGTACGCGAGGTCGGTGGCGGCCAGGACGAGCCGCAGCCGGTGCCCGGCGGCGAAGGTGTGGTCGACGGCGGGCAGCGCGACCGTGACGGTGCGGCCCGCGTCGGCGCCGGTGACCCGCAGCGGGGCGGCGAGCTGCTGCGGGAGCACGGCCTTGCCGTCCGGGCCCACGTCGTACAGCTTGGCGAAGAGCACCGCGTCCGGCCGGTCGGCGTGCACCTGGACGGGCACGGTGGGCTGCCCGGTCAGGTGCAGCGGCTGGCCCAGCGGCGCGGAGTCGAAGGCGGCGTGCTGGCCGGGGAAGTCGAGCGACAGCCCGGCGCCGAGCGAGGCGGCCTGGCTGAGCGCCCCGATCCCGGGCAGCGTCGAGATCCCGGGCGGGGCGCCGCCGGGCGGGTTGGCGATGGTCTGCTCACCGCCGGCCAGTTCGACGCCGTGGGAGCCGGTTCCGCCCAGGCCCGGGTAGCGGTCGGCGGAGGCGCCGCGCAGCACGGCCTGGAAGCCGGTGGAGTCGACGCCCCCGGTGCGGGTGACCCGGAACGCGGGGCCGGTGTCGTCGCCCTGCCCCTTCAGGTAGTGGTCGAACCAGGCGGTCACCCGGTCGTCGACCCGGGCGCTGGTGTCGGTGCCGCCGTCGTGCCCGCCGGCGAACCAGTCCACCGAGACGGGCGCGCCGTTGGCCGCGACGGCCCGGGCGATCCGGTCGCCCTGGTCGAGCGGGAACAGCGAGTCCTGCTGGCCCTGCACGACCAGGGTGGGCGCCTTGAGCTGCGCGGCCACCGAGGACGGGCTGGAGCGGTCCAGCAGTGCGACGGCCTCCGGGTCGGCGTGCCCGGCGGTGGCGACCCGGTCGTACATCTGGCAGAGCGACTCCAGGAACCGCCCGCAGCCGACCGGCCCGCCCGCGGCGTCGCCGCCCTGCCCGGAACCGCCCTGCCCGGGAGCGCCCTGCCCCGGCCCGGCCCCGCCGCCGCGCGGCGCGCCGCCGGAGGGACCGAGGTCGCCGGCCGCGCCGGTGGTGAAGAAGATCCCGGCCCAGAGCTTCTTGAACACGCCGTCGACGGCGCCCGAGCCCTGCACGCCCTGCGGGAACAGCGCGTCGGCCAGGTTCCACCAGGTGATCTGGGTGGCCACCGCGTCGATCCGGTGGTCGTACGCGGAGGCCAGCAGCGAGACGGCGCCGCCGTACGAGGCGCCGGTGATGCCGACCCGGGGGTCGCCGGGCCCGTCGAGCTGCACCTCGGGCCGCTGGGCCAGCCAGTCCACCAGGTGCTTGACGTCCTCGACCTCGCGGTCGGGCGCGTTGAGGCCGATCTTCCCGCCCGAGTGCCCGAAGCCGCGCGCCGACCAGGTCAGCACCGCGTAGCCCTGTCGAGCCAGCTGCTGGGCGCGTTCGCGCTCGCCGTCCTTGGACCCGCCGAAGCCGTGCGCGAGCAGGACCGCCGGGCGCGGGGTGGTGCCGGTGGTGAAGAAGGAGGTGTCCACCTGGACCTGCTGGTCACTGCCGGGGGTCTCCGGCATGGCGAGGAAACGGTCCTCCTGATGGACCGCCGGCTCACCGCCGGACGCCACCGTCGCCGTACCCGCCCCGGCCACCACCACCAGGGCCACCGCACCGGCCACCACCCTGCGCCGCACCGTCGTACCCCGGCTGCGCCACCGGCGCCACGCCCCACCGAACTCCATGGGGGCTGATCGTATCCGCCCCCCGGGTAGGCGTCCGATAAGGCCACCGCCGAAGCCGACGCTTGCGCCCCGTTCACCCCGTTGCGTCCGGGTACCGCACGGGAAAACGGAGATCCCCGCACCCCCTCAGGGGCACGGGGATCCGCACGACCGGGCCCGAAGCCCTACAGCACCCGCGTCATCGTCCGATGCGGTATCCCCGCGGACTCGTACACCGGGCCCTCGGCCGTGTACCCCAGCCGCTCGTAGAACCCCAGCGCCCCCACCTGCGCGTGCAGTTCCACCTCGACGGCCCCGCGGTCGAGCCCGGCCGCCTCGATCGCCCGCACCAGCTGGGCCCCGAGCCCGGTCCCCCGGGCCGCCGACACCACCGCGAGGCGTCCGAGCAGCACCCGGCCCTCGACACCCCCGGTGAGCTTCAGCGCCTGCTCCCCGAAGATCAGCCGTGCGGTCCCGAGCGCGGTCCCGTCCGCCGCCACGGCCAGCAGGTGCACCGAGGTCGCGTCGTACTCGTCGTACTCCAGTTCCTCCGGCACGTGCTGCTCGACGATGAACACCTCGCGCCGCACGTCCCGCACCAGAGTCAGGTCCGCGGCGCCCGCCGCGGTCCGGATGGCCGCCGTCATCTCAGCTCTCCGACGAGATGATGTCGAGCGCCTTGCGCAGGTCGGGCGAGTACTCGCTGGAGAACTCGACCCACTGCCCGTCCGCCGGGTGCTCGAAGCCGAGCGACACGGCGTGCAGCCACTGCCGGGTCAGCCCGAGCCGCTTGGCCAGCGTCGGGTCGGCGCCGTAGGTCAGGTCGCCCACGCAGGGGTGGCGCAGCGCGGACATGTGGACCCGGATCTGGTGGGTGCGCCCGGTCTCCAGCTTGATGTCGAGCAGCGAGGCCGAGCGGTAGGCCTCGACCAGGTCGTAGTGGGTGACGGACGGCTTGCCGTCCTTGGTCACGGCCCACTTCCAGTCCGAGCTGGGGTGCCGTCCGATCGGCGCGTCCACGGTGCCGCTCAGCGGGTCCGGGTGCCCCTGCACGAGGGCGTGGTAGCGCTTCTCGGTGATCCGGTCGTGGAACTGCCGCTTGAGGTCGGTGTACGCGCGCTCGGACTTGGCGACGACCATCAGCCCGGAGGTGCCGACGTCGAGCCGGTGCACGACGCCCTGGCGCTCGGCGGCGCCGGAGGTGGAGATCCGGTAGCCGGCCGCGGCGAGCCCGCCGATGACGGTGGTGCCGGTCCAGCCGGGGCTGGGGTGCGCGGCGACGCCGACCGGCTTGTCGACGAGCACGATGTCCTCGTCGTCGTGGACGATCCGCATGCCCTCGACCGGCTCGGCGATGATCCGCACGGGGGCGGCGGGGGCGGGGATCTCGACCTCCAGCCAGGAACCGGCGGTCACCCGGTCCGACTTTCCGGCCACGGCGCCGTCGAGCGTCACCTTGCCGTCGGCGGCCAACTCGGCGGCCTTCGTCCGGGAGAAACCGAACATCCGGGCGAGGGCGGCGTCGAGGCGCTCGCCCTCCAGGCCGTCGGGTACGGGGAGGCTGCGGATCTGCGCTGCGGTACTCACCCGTACGAGTATGCCGGAACCGCGGCCCTCCGCCGCCCGCCCGACCGCCCGGGGCCCCTGCTACTCGGTCTTGCCGCCCTGCTGGTGGACGGTGCCGTCCGGGTTGCTGCCCCGGAAGGAGAGCAGCACGACGAGGATTCCGCCGCAGACGATCGCCGAGTCGGCGAGGTTGAAGACCGCGAAGTGCTGGACGGAGATGAAGTCGACGACGTGCCCGCGGAAGACGCCCGGCGAGCGGAACAGCCGGTCGGTGAGGTTGCCCAGGGCCCCGCCGAGCAGCAGCCCGAGCGCGATCGCCCAGGGCAGGCTGTACAGCCGGCGGGCGATCCGCCAGATCACCACGATGACGGCCGAGGCGATCATCGTGAAGACGACGGTCAGCGCCTGCCCCATGCCGAAGGCGGCGCCGGAGTTGCGGATGACCTGGAAGGTGACGACGTCCCCGATCACCTTGATCGCCGCGTGGTTCTCCAGCCGGGCCACGACCAGCAGCTTGCTGCCGAAGTCGATCAGGAAGGCGAGCAGCGCGACGACCATCAGCACGCCGATCCGCCGACGGCCCTTCGGCGCCTCCGCCGCGGCCGGGGCGGTCGCCTCGGCGGGCTCGGCAGGCTCCGCGGGCTCGGTGGGCTCGGCCACGGCCACCTCCACGGCTTCGGCGGGGGTCGGGACGGCGTCGTCCCGCGTCTGGGGGGAACCTTGCGTACTGATGATCCGCTCCGCTGCCGGTGGAGCTCCCCCGGTTGGAGGTGGGGGAGGGTGGGCCCATGGTCGCCGTACCGGACACCTCCGAACCGGACGTGTCCCAGGATTCAGGCGACGTTACGGGGTCGAGCGTACGGCAAGCCCGACCCCCTGCGCCGCCCCGGTCGGCCGCGTCAGCGGCGTTCCTGCTTGGCCTTGCACTGCACGCAGAGCGTGGCCCGGGGGAAGGCCTGCATCCGGGCCTTTCCGATGGCTTGCCCGCAGGACTCGCAGGTGCCGAAGCCGACGCCCTCCAGCCTGGTCAGGGCCCGCTCGGTCTGGGCGAGGCTGTCCCGGGCGTTGTTGGCGAGCGCGAGTTCGCTCTCCCGCGAGATGTTCTTCGTACCGGCGTCCACCTGGTCGTCACCGGCTCCGTCGTTGGAGTCACGCATCAGGCCGGAGATGGCCGCTTCGGCGGCGTCGATCTCGTTCTGCAGCCGCTCCAGCTCGCTGATGAGCTCGGTGTGCAGCTCGTGGACCTCGTCGGTGGTCCACGGGTCCTCGCCGGGCCGGACCGGCAGCGTGGCCGGGTCCACCGACTCGGCGCCGCGCGGCACGGTGACGGTGTCGGTGCTGCTCTTCTGCCGTGCGGTAGTGGTCACGGTCCCCTCCCCTGGATCGGCCGCCACGGCCTTGCGTGCCCGCTTGGTGGCGGTACCCGCGCCGGTTGCCTTCTCAGCCATGGCTTCGACCCCATCTACGAACGAATCGAGCCGCCGGTTCCCGGCGGCCTCCAGTGCCGGAACGATAATCCCGATCAAAACCGGTCACAACATGACATTCCGACGCCCCATGATGATCCCACCCAGGCAGCCGCCCCAGCCGCCACGCCCCGCGCGCTGACCAGACTTGTGCCCAGATCACCCCCGCCTAACCACCACCGCCGCCGGCCCCGGAGCGCCCCGGCCGTCCACCGCGGGGAAAAACGATTTGGACAAACCGACTCACCCGGCCGATACACTGGCCCTGCAAGGCGCAGATGGGACGAGTACCGACGTACGCAGCCACCAGCGACCCGGGGACGGTGCGAGCCCGGGGGTGTGCACGGCGGGAAGATCACCCCGGAGCCGCCGGAAGAACGGCCGCCCGCCACCGCGCGGGCCGGCCCACTAGACCCGGCAGCAAGCCCAAACAAGAGGGCCGCAGCAGCACCGCGGCCAAGGAGGGTGGTACCGCGG
Source organism: Kitasatospora sp. NPDC058478 (assembly GCF_042720345.1). Classification (NCBI taxonomy): domain Bacteria; kingdom Bacillati; phylum Actinomycetota; class Actinomycetes; order Kitasatosporales; family Streptomycetaceae; genus Kitasatospora; species Kitasatospora sp. NPDC058478. The sequence continues at coordinate 87,448 of NZ_JBHXML010000019.1, forward strand.
GGCGGCTCGCCGTCTCGTCCCTCCGTCGGATCCCGTTCACATCCGCCGGAGGTATGACGCCCGCGATGAGCACCTACAACTCCGTCCCCGCACAGGTGGACCTGCCCGCCCTCGAACACCAGATCCTGTCGTTCTGGCAGGACAACAAGATCTTCCAGCGCAGCCTGGAGCAGTCCGAGGGCCGCCCCGAGTGGGTCTTCTACGAGGGCCCGCCGACCGCCAACGGCATGCCCGGCGCCCACCACATCGAGGCCCGCGTCTTCAAGGACGTCTTCCCCCGCTTCCGGACGATGAAGGGCTACCACGTCGCCCGCAAGGCCGGCTGGGACTGCCACGGCCTCCCGGTCGAGCTCGCCGTCGAGAAGGAGCTGGGCTTCTCCGGCAAGCAGGACATCGAGGCGTACGGCATCGCCGAGTTCAACGCCAAGTGCCGCGAGTCGGTGACCCGCCACACCGACGCCTTCACCGAGCTGACCACCCGCATGGGGTACTGGGTCGACCTCGACGAGGCCTACCGGACGATGGACCCGTCGTACGTCCAGTCCGTCTGGTGGTCGCTCAAGCAGATCTTCGACAAGGGCCTGCTGGTCCAGGACCACCGGGTCGCCCCCTGGTGCCCGCGCTGCGGCACCGGCCTGTCCGACCACGAGCTGGCCCAGGGCTACGAGACCGTCGTCGACCCCTCGGTCTTCGTCCGCTTCCCGCTGACCAGCGGCCCGCTGGCCGGCCGGGCCGCGCTGCTGGTCTGGACCACCACCCCGTGGACCCTGGTCTCCAACACCGCCGCCGCCGTCCACCCGGAGGTCACCTACGTGGTGGCCACCGACGGCGAGGAGAAGCTGGTCGTCGCCGAGCCGCTGCTCGCCAAGGCCCTCGGCGAGGGCTGGGAGGCCACCGGCGAGTCCTTCACCGGCGCCGAGATGGAGCGCTGGGCCTACCGCCGCCCGTTCGACCTGGTCGAGATCGAGAACGCGCACTACGTCCTCAACGCGGACTACGTCACCACCGAGGACGGCACGGGCATCGTCCACCAGTCGCCCGCCTTCGGCGCGGACGACCTCGCGACCTGCCGCAAGTACGGCCTGCCGGTGGTCAACCCGGTCCTCGCCGACGGCACCTTCGCCCCCGAGGTCCCGCTGGTCGGCGGCCAGTTCTTCAAGAAGGCCGACGAGGCCCTGGTCGCGGACCTCAAGGAGCGCGGCCTGCTCTTCCGCCACCTCCCGTACGAGCACAGCTACCCGCACTGCTGGCGCTGCCACACCGCGCTGCTCTACTACGCGCAGCCGTCCTGGTACATCCGCACCACCGCGGTCAAGGACGCCCTGATCCGGGAGAACGAGGCCACCAACTGGTACCCGGAGACCGTCAAGCACGGCCGCTTCGGCGACTGGCTGAACAACAACATCGACTGGGCGCTCAGCCGTAACCGCTACTGGGGCACCCCGCTGCCGATCTGGCGCTGCGAGGAGGGCCACCTCACCTGCGTCGGCTCGCTGGCCGAGCTCTCCGAGCTCACCGGCACCGACCAGAGCGAGCTCGACCCGCACCGCCCGTACATCGACGACGTGACCTTCGCCTGCCGCGAGTGCGGCGGCGCCTCGACCCGGGTCCCCGAGGTCATCGACGCCTGGTACGACTCGGGCTCGATGCCCTTCGCCCAGTACGGCTACCCGTACCAGAACAAGGAGCTGTTCGAGAAGCGCTACCCGGCGCAGTTCATCTCCGAGGCGATCGACCAGACCCGTGGCTGGTTCTACACGCTGATGGCGGTCGGCACCCTGGTGTTCGACAAGAACAGCTACGAGAACGTCGTCTGCCTGGGCCACATCCTGGCCGAGGACGGCCGCAAGATGTCCAAGCACCTGGGCAACATCCTGCAGCCGATCCCGCTGATGGACCAGCACGGCGCCGACGCCGTCCGCTGGTTCATGGCCGCCGGCGGTTCGCCCTGGTCGGCCCGCCGGGTCGGCCACGGCACCATCCAGGAGGTGGTCCGCAAGACCCTCCTCACCTACTGGAACACCGTCGCCTTCCAGGCCCTGTACGCCCGCACCGCCGGCTGGTCCCCCTCGGCCGCCGATCCGGCCCCGGCCGACCGCCCGCAGCTGGACCGCTGGGTGCTCTCCGAGCTGAACACCCTGGTCCGCGAGGTCGACGCCGCCTTCGAGGCGTACGACACCCAGCGCGCCGGCAAGCTGCTGTCCGGCTTCGTCGACGACCTGTCCAACTGGTACGTCCGCCGCGGCCGCCGCCGCTTCTGGCAGGGCGACGCGGCCGCGCTCGCCACCCTGCACGAGGCGCTGGAGACGGTCACCCGCCTGATGGCCCCGATGACCCCGTTCATCACCGAGCAGGTCTGGCAGGACCTGGTCGTCCCGGTCGCCGCGGACGCCCCGGCCTCGGTCCACCTGGCCACCTGGCCGCAGGCGGACGAGTCGCTGATCGACGCCGACCTCTCCCGGCACATGGCGCTGGTCCGCCGCCTGGTGGAGCTCGGCCGGGCCACCCGCGCCGAGTCCGGCGTGAAGACCCGTCAGCCGCTGTCCCGCGCGCTGATCGCCGCCCAGGGCTGGGACGAGCTGCCCGCCGACCTGCGCGCGCAGATCGCCGAGGAGCTCAACGTCTCCACCCTGGAGTCGCTCGCCGAGGTCGGCGGCTCGCTCGTCGACACCAGCGCCAAGGCCAACTTCCGCGCCCTGGGCAAGCGGTTCGGCAAGGGCGTGCAGGACGTCGCCAAGGCGGTCGCCGCCACCGACGCCGCCCGCCTGGCCGCCGAACTGCGCGCCGACGGCGAGACCTCGGTCGAGCTGAACGGCGAGCAGGTCGCCCTCTCCCCGGACGAGGTGATCATCACCGAGACCCCGCGCGAGGGCTGGGCCGTCGCCAACGAGTCCGGCGCCACCGTCGCCCTCGACCTGGCCATCACCCCGGAGCTCAAGCGGCTCGGCGTCGCCCGCGACGCCATCCGCCAGATCCAGGAGGCCCGCAAGAACTCCGGCCTCGACGTCGCCGACCGGATCGTCCTGCGCTGGCGGGCCACCACCGAGGAGACCGCCGAGGCCATCGCCGAGCACGGCCCCCTCGTCGCCGAGGAGGTCCTGGCCACCGACTTCGCCGCCGGCACGGCCGACTGGGACTCCGAGACCTTCGCCGACGAAGCCCTCGGCCTCGCCTTCCAGCTCCGCAAGGCCTGACCCGCTCCGAAGCCGCCGTCACCCCGCCCGGGGCGACGGCGGCTTCGCCGTACCCGCGCGCCCCTGAAGTGGCGTCACCACCCCGCGCGCGCCCATCCCCCGCCCCCGACCGCACCACAGCAGAGCGCCCCCTGTTCGACCCGTGGGTCGAACAGGGGGCGCTCTCAAAAGGCCGTGCTACAACCTCAGTTGTCGCCGTCCTCGTCGATCAGGAAGCCCCGCATCGGCGCCGGAGCCTGCTGCATCGGCTGCGGAGGCTGCGGGCGGACGGCCGCCATCGGCTGCGTCATCCCGGCCGGCTGCATCTGCGGCGCGCCGGTGTTGCCACCGGACGCCTGGCCGCCGAAGCTCGGCGCCGGCGGGTTGCCGCCGAAGGAGCTCTGCCCACCGAACGACGGCGCGTTGCCGCCGAAGGCCGGCTGGTTGCCACCGAAGGCCGGGGCACCGCTCATCGCACCGGCACCGGCCGGAGCCATCGACGAGGCCGCCGGCGGCAGCGACGCGGTGGCGGGGATCCGCGGCGGGGCGAGCGAGTCGTCGGCCTGCGACTCCAGCTGGCGCAGCTGGGTCTCCAGGTACGACTTCAGGCGCGTCCGGTACTCGCGCTCGAACGCCCGCAGGTCCTCGACCTTGCGCTCCAGCGTGGCGCGCGCGGACTCCAGCGAGCCCATCGCGACGCGGTGCTTCTCCTGCGCGTCCCGCTCCAGGGCGTCGGCCTTGGCGCGGGCGTCGCGCTCCAGGCCCTCGGCGCGGCTGCGGGCCTCGCCGACGATCTTGTTGGCCTCGGAACGGGCCTCCGAGATCGCCTGGTCGGCGGTCTGCTGAGCGAGCGCCAGAACACGGGCGGCACTGTCGCCACCGGGGCCCTGCTGCTGCATGGGGGCGCCGAGCGGGCCGCCCATCTGCTGCTGCGGCGGGCCGCCCATGGGGCCACCCATCGGCTGCATCTGCTGCTGCTGGCCCATGCCCTGGCCCATCGGGTTGCCCATCTGCTGCGGACCACCGGGGCCGCCCATGGGCTGGAGCATCTGACCGCCCATCGGCTGCACCAGCTGCTGCTGGCCGCCCATGGTCTGGTTCATCTGCTGCTGCTGGCCGCCCATCTGCTGGGGGCCGGCGGGGAGCTGCGGGGCGCCGGAGGGCAGGCCGAGCGGCTGGTTGCCCATCTGCTGCTGCTGCGGGCCGCCCATCTGCTGCTGCTGCTGCGGACCACCGGGGCCCATCTGCTGCTGCTGCGGACCGGGACCCTGCTGGCCGGGAACCGGCGGGCCGGATATGGCAGCCGGGACGGGGGCGCCGGAACGGGCGTCCTGCGGCGGCTCCTTCCGCATGTTCGCCTGGTTCTGCGCGGCGGCGCGAGTCGCGGCGGCCAGCTTGGCGCGCAGGTCCTCGTTCTCGCGAAGCAGGCGGGTCAGCTCTCCTTCGACCTCGTCGAGGAAGGCATCGACCTCGTCCTCGTCATAGCCTTCGCGCAGGCGGACGGTCGTGAACTGCTTGTTCCGAACGTCCTCGGGGGTCAATGGCATCTCTTCACCTCAACGTGATCGTCGGCACACCGGCATCCTGTCGCATCGCTCACCTACGACTAGGGCCGCACAAGCGAGATCAGGACATACACAATGATCATCAGTACGAAGAAGGACAGGTCGAGCGCCACGCCCCCGAAACGCAACGGCGGAATGAACCGCCGAAGAAGCTTGAGCGGCGGATCCGTGACAGTGTACGTGGCCTCCAGGACCAGGACCATGGCCTTGCCGGGCCGCCACGAACGCGCGAACTGGAAGACCCAGTCCATGACCAGTCGCACAAGCAGGAACACCAGGAAGACGGTCAGGGCGTAGTAGAGCACCGCCCACACGATGTCCATCGCGTTTCCCTCTCCCCGGTTCCGGGCCCTCGGGCCCGCCGCTCGTCACCTGTCGCTAATCCACTGTTGATCAGATCCACACGTAAAGTCGTGGCCGGGTCAGCTCTGGTTGAAGAACCCACCCTCGGCGATCCGAGCCTTGTCCTCCGCCGTGACATCGACGTTAGCAGGCGACAGCAGGAACACCTTCTGTGTCACGCGCTCGATACTGCCGTGCAGACCGAAGACGAGTCCAGCGGCGAAGTCTACGAGTCGCTTCGCGTCGGTGTCGTCCATCTCGGTCAGATTCATGATCACGGGGGTCCCGCCACGGAACTGTTCCCCGATGGTACGGGCCTCGTTGTAGGTTCGCGGGTGCAGCGTGGTGATGCGGTAGGGCTCTCGTTCGTTCACTACCTTGGGCATGATCACCGGGGCGCTCTTCTCCAGGTTGTGGCGGCGTTCGGGTGTGATGGACGACACGGGGGCCATCCTCGGGGTCTCCTGCCGGATCGGCACCGCGGCCGGAACCGGCTGCGGGGTGATCGAGGAGACCGGGGCGGGCGCGGCGGCCGGCCGGGGGATGTCCTCGGTCCGCTGTCCCGTTCGAATCGGCTCGGGGTCCGCGTCGTAGTCGTCGTCAGGGTCGTACCCCTGACCGTCGTACGTCTCGTCCTCCACGAGGCCGAGGTAGACCGCCATCTTGCGCATTGCGCCGGCCATGCTCCTGTCTCCTCCGCTCATAGCCACCTCGCTGGCGCTCGGTGGCGGCTTCGCGAAACGCGCACCTTCCGATGGTCGCTCGCTCTGCTCGCTCCGTGCGGACCGGCTCCGTCCCGGCGGCCAGGCCGTGCGGCCCTGCCTGCGGATTCCGCGGTCCACCCACGACGGCCCGTCAGGCCGACGGCCGGTCAGAGTTCTTGGGGTGGGGGCCGCGGAGCTGCGATCCACGGTTCGCTAGCGCTCCGAGGAGCTGCTAGATTCTGTCCTATTTTGTCCTGCAGTCTGATCTACTACCCGGTGACGTTACCTGAGGGGTGACCTCACTCCGAGTACCGCCGTTCCGACGCGCACATGTGTCGCCCCGGCGGCAATCGCCTGCTCAAGGTCACCGCTCATCCCTGCGGAGACCATGGTGGCAGCAGGATGGGTCGTGCGTACTGCGGTTGCGATTTCCGTCAGCCGCTCGAAGGCGCGGAGCGGGTCCCCGGCGAGCGGACCGGCCAGCGGAGCGACGGTCATCACACCGTCCAGCCGCAGGCCGGGCGTGTCGGCGATCGCGTCCGTGAGTTCCGCGACATCCTCCGGGGCGACTCCGGCCCGGTGGGCCCCCTCGCCGTGCTCCTTGTCCAGGGCCACCTGCACCAGGCAACCCAGCTCCGGGCGCTCGGACTTGAGCACCGCCGCGGAGAGCGACCCGACCAGCCGCAGCCGGTCCACCGAGTGCACGTGGTTCGCGTACCGGACGACCGAGCGGACCTTGTTGGTCTGCAGCTGTCCGACGAAGTGCCAGTCAAGAGGAAGGTTTCTGCACTGCTCTGCCTTGGGCGCGGCGTCCTGGTCGCGGTTCTCCGCGACATCCGTCACACCCAGTCCGGCCAACAGCGCGGTGTCCTCGGCGGGGTAGGTCTTGGTGACGACGACCAGGGTGACCTCGTCGCGCGGCCGTCCGGCAGCCGCACAGGCGTCGGCGATCCGCCGCTCGACCACGTCGAGGTTGGTCCCCAGCTCCTCGTACCGGGCCCGCTGCCCCTCCGTCAGGGTCTCCAGCCAGCTCTGGTCGGGAAGGCCGCCGCGACTCCCCGGGAACGGTCCGTAGATGTCGTTCGTCATCAATGATCAGAGCCCAACCAGACGTAGCTCGCGAGCCGGCCGGTGCGCTGCTCGCGGCGATAGGAGTAGTGGTCCGCGGATTCGAGGGTGCAGACCGGTGACCGCACCAACTCGGTGACCCCGGCGGCGGCCAGCTGGGCCGCGACCCCCTCGGCCACGTCCAGCGCCGGCGTTCCCCAGGAGGTCTCGGCGAACGCGGCGGGCACCACCGCGGCGACCTCCGCCCGCAGGCCGGCCGGCACCTCGTAGCACCGGCCGCAGACCGCCGGGCCGGTGGCCGCGGCGATCCGGCCGGGTTCGGCCCCCAGTTCGACCATCGCCCGCACGACCGCGGGCACCACCCCGGCCGCCAGCCCGGGCCGGCCCGCGTGGGCCGCGCCCACCACGCCCGCCACCGGATCGGCCAGCAGCACCGGGGTGCAGTCGGCGGTCAGGACGGCGAGCGCGAGCGGCCGGTCGGTGACCACCGCGTCCACCGTGGGGGCGTCCCCCGGCGACTGGCGCTGCGTCACCACGGCGACCTGCGCACCGTGCACCTGGTTCATCCAGACCACGTCGGCCGGGTCGAGCCCGAGCTCCCCGGCGGCGATCGCCCGGTTCTCCCGGACGGTCTCCGGGTCGTCCCCCACCGCCCCGCCGAGGTTGAGCTCCCCGTACGGCGAAGTGCTCACCCCGCCCCACCTGTCGGTGAAGGCGAAGTGAGCACCCGCGCGTACGGCGTGATCGATCACTTAAGGAAATCCGGGACGTCGAGCTCCTCCGCCGGGCTCTCGACGTACGGCTGCCGGACCGGCTGCACCTGCGGCGGCACCGGGGCGGCGGTCACGGTCTCGGTGGCGCGCGGCGAGGCGTGGGTCTCCCCCTCCGAACGGGAGGTCACCGAGCCGATGCTCCCGTAGGACGGCCGGGTGGCCGGGCGCTCCGGGGCGGCCGGCGGCGTGGCCGCGGCGGGGGTGGCCTTGACCACCGGGTCGCGGACGATCGCCGGCGGCTGCCCGCCGTCGAAGCCGGCCGCGATGACGGTGACCCGGACCTCGTCGCCGAGCGCGTCGTCGATGACCGCGCCGAAGATGATGTTGGCCTCGGGGTGCGCGGCCTCGCTGACCAGCTGGGCCGACTCATTGATCTCGAACAGGCCGAGGTCGGAGCCGCCCGAGATGGAGAGCAGCACGCCGCGGGCGCCGTCGATCGAGGCCTCCAGCAGCGGCGAGGAGATCGCCATCACGGCGGCCGCCTTGGCGCGGTCCTCGCCGCGGGCCGAGCCGATGCCCATGAGCGCCGAACCGGCCTCCGACATGACGGACTTGACGTCGGCGAAGTCGAGGTTGATCAGGCCGGGGGTGGTGATCAGGTCGGTGATGCCCTGGACACCGGAGAGCAGGACCTGGTCGGCCGAGCGGAACGCGTCGAGCACGCTGACCTGGCGGTCCGAAATGGACAGCAGCCGGTCGTTGGGGATCACGATGAGGGTGTCGACCTCTTCGCGCAGGCTCGCGATGCCGTCCTCGGCCTGGTTGGCGCGGCGGCGGCCCTCGAAGGTGAAGGGGCGGGTGACCACGCCGATGGTCAGAGCGCCGAGCGAACGGGCGATGTTGGCGACCACGGGCGCGCCGCCCGTGCCCGTGCCACCACCCTCACCCGCGGTGACGAAGACCATGTCGGCCCCCTTGAGGACCTCCTCGATCTCCTCGCGGTGGTCCTCGGCGGCCTTGCGGCCGACCTCGGGGTTGGCGCCGGCGCCGAGGCCCCGGGTGAGTTCACGGCCCACATCGAGCTTGACGTCGGCGTCGCTCATCAGGAGGGCCTGCGCATCGGTGTTGATCGCGATGAACTCGACGCCCTTGAGACCGACCTCGATCATCCGGTTGATGGCGTTGACACCACCGCCGCCGATTCCGACGACCTTGATGACTGCGAGGTAGTTCTGCGGTGCTGCCACGTCGAAGGCCTCTCGCCTCGAATTTCCGGGTCGGTCCGACCCGACGGGGGATCGTACCGACGGATGTCGATGGGTAGGGAGCCTGGTTTCTGACTGAATGTCCGAAATGCCGACCGCCGACCCCAACCCTAAACTTGACCTTTAGGGTTAGTCCTGTGCCTCCGTCACATCACCAGGGGGCACAGTCTGGTGACACAGGACACTAGGTGGCTCCAGGCACGTGTTTCAACGAACACGCCGAGCTTCCCCTTTTCTTTTGAGCCTATGTGATCATCGGCCGGCATATGAAACCGGGGTGACCACCAAGGGTCGGGCCGACACTTCACAGCGTCAACCCCTCCCTCAGGCACAGAACCTACCGGATCATCCCGACACCGCCGGCGCCTCCGGCGCACTCACGTCGAAGTTCGAGCCCTTCTGAGCCATCAACGCGACCAGTGTCCGGGCCTTGCGATCGGTCTGCTCCGGGCTCCCCCAGCGCACCGTCGCACCCCCGCTGAGCTGCAGCTGAATATCGTCGTACGAGTGCACCAGCACCGCTCCGGCCCGCTTCGCCACCTCGGGCGGCAGTCCGGCGGCCACCGACACCGCGCCCTGCACCAGCTGCGCACGGGAGATCACCCCGTCCGCGTCCTTCGCCTGCTGACTGAGCCGCAGTTCCACCACCGGCACCCCCTCCGGCGGGGCCGCCTCGGTGGCGAAGCTCACGCCGACGGCGTCCACCTGGGTGAACTGACCGTCCTCCCCCTTGACGGCCGCCACCGCCGTGCGCTGGACGACCTTCACCCGCAGGGTGTGCGGCCAGCCCCGCCACACCTCGGCCTTCGCCACCCGGGGGATCGCCTCCACCCGGCGCTGGACGGCGTCCAGGTCCACTCTGGCCAGCGGGCCGTCACCGATCCCGCCGATCGCCTCGCGGACCTGGTCCGCCGTCAGCTTCTCGTCCTTCGGCCCCTGGACCGCGACCTCGCGCACGTCCAGCACCGAGGAGAAGAACACCACCCAGGCCAGCACGCCCAGCACCGCGGCGCCGAGCACGCTCAGCACCACGATGCCCCGCCGGGAGAGCCGGAGCCGAGGAGCGGACTCCTCGGCCTCCAGCTCTTCCTCCAACGGGTCGGCGAGCCGGCCGTCAGCCACGGCGGCGACCGCCGCGGGAGGCCTGGATGGCCTCGTAGACCATGCCGACCAGCAGGTCGTCGGCGTCCCGGCGGCCGAACTCGGCGGCGGCCCGGCTCATGTCCCACAGCCGCTGCGGGTCGGTGAGCACCGGCAGCACGTTCTGCAGCACCCAGTCCGGGGTCAGCTCGGCGTCGTCCACCAGCAGGCCGCCGCCGGCCTTGACCATCGGCTGGGCGTTCAGCCGCTGCTCGCCGTTGCCGATCGGCAGCGGGACGAACGCGGCGGGCAGCCCGACGGCGGCCAGCTCGGCGACGGTCATGGCGCCGGCCCGGCAGAGCATCAGGTCCGCCGCCGCGTAGGCGAGGTCCATCCGGTCGACGTACGGCACCGCGCGGTACGGCGGCATCCCTGGGATGTCCTCGACCTGCGGCAGCTCGTTCTTAGGGCCGACGGCGTGCAGGATCTGCACGCCGTACTGCTGGAGCCGCGGGGCGATCGCGGTGACCACCTCGTTGAGCCGGCGCGCGCCCTGGGAGCCGCCGGAGACCAGCAGGGTGGGCAGCCGCTGGTCGAGGCCGAAGTAGTGCCGGGCCTCCGGCCTGGCGGCGCCCCGGTCCAGGGTGGCGATGGTCCGGCGCAGCGGGATGCCGATGTACCGGGAGTCGCGCAGCTTGCTGTCCGGCGTGGAGACCGCGACGAAGTCCGTGTAGCGGGCGCCGATCTTGTTGGCCAGGCCCGGACGGGCGTTCGCCTCGTGCACCACGATCGGCACGCCGGCCCGCTTGGCGGCCAGGTAGGCGGGCATCGCGACGTAGCCGCCGAAGCCGACCACGGCGTCCGCGTTGACCCGCTCGATGATCTCCTGGGCGGCCCGGACGGTGCCGCGCAGCCGGCCGGGGACGGTGATCAGCTCGGGGGTGGGCTTGCGGGGCAGCGGGACGGCCGGAATCAGCTCCAGCTGGTAGCCGCGTTCCGGCACCAGCCGGGTCTCCAGTCCGCGCTCGGTTCCCAGGGCGGTGATCCCGATGGACGGGTCGTGCCTGCGGAGGGCGTCCGCGAGGGCCAGCGCCGGCTCGATGTGACCGGCGGTCCCCCCGCCGGCGAGTACGACATGCACCGAAATTCACCGCTCCCTGCGTGCCGGCCCCGGGGCCGGGCGCGCTGTGGTTCGTCGTCGTGGCAGCACCCGGGCCAGTCGTCTCCTGATCCGGGAGTTCTTGCTCCGGGCGGCCAGCGCCGCCTTCGCGCCCGAGGTGCTGCGCGCCAGGCACAGCAGCACTCCGATCGCGGACATGGCCGACAGCATGGCGGAACCGCCGTAGGAGAACAGCGGGAGCGGGACGCCCGCGATGGGCAGCAGTCCCAGCGCCGACCCCAGGTTGATCATGGCCTGCGCCATGATCCAGGTGGTGGCGGCTCCCGCGGCGTACCTGACGAAGGGGTCCTTCGTACCGATGGCCACACGGATACCCGCGTAGCCTAGTGCCGCGAAGAGACCGATCACCGACAGCGTCCCCACCAGGCCCAGTTCCTCGCCGGTCGCGGCGAAGATGAAGTCGGTGTGCGCCTCGGGCAGCTGGCCCCATTTCTCCACGCCGGCACCGAGGCCGGTGCCGAAGCCTCCGCCGAGCGCGAACGAGTAGACGCCGTGCAGCGCCTGGAAGCAGGCCCCGTCGGGGTCGGGCTTGGTGACGCCGATGCAGCCCAGGCGCTCCGCCCGGTGCGGGACGCTGATCACCAGCGCGGTGCAGACGACCACGGCCACCCCGACGGTGGCCACGAACAGCCGCAGCGGCGCGCCGACCATCCAGAGCATCGCGAACAGCATCGCCACCAGGATCATCGAGGTGCCCATGTCGCCGCCGAGCATGATCAGCGCGAGCAGCAGCAGGGCGCCCGGCACCAGCGGGACGAGCAGGTGCTTCCAGGTGGTGAGGGTGCCGGCCTTCTGCTTGCGGGCGAGCAGGTCGGCGCCCCAGAGCACCAGCGCGAGCTTGGCGAACTCCGAGGGCTGGAACTGGAAGAAGCCGAAGTCCAGCCAGTTCTGGTTGCCGTTGATCCGCACCCCGATGCCGGGCACGGCGACCAGCGCGAGCGCGCCGATCACCCCGAACATCACCGGGTAGACGATCACCCGCAGCACCGCCAGCGGCACGGAGGCGAAGCCGATCAGCAGGACCAGGCCGAGGATGGCCGCGATCAGCTGCTTGAGGAAGTAGTACTGCGCCGAGTGGTGCTGGCCCAGGGCGAGGATCTGCGAGGCCGAGAAGACCATCATCAGGCCGAGCACCACCAGCAGCAGCGTCGTGCCGATGACGAGCAGGTAGGGCGTGAGCGGCCGGTCCAGCCAGTACCGCACCCGGTACCGGAAGGCCCGGACCCGGGCCAGCGGTCCGGCCGACTTGTACTTGGTCGTGGTGGCCGAGATCACGCGCCACGGCTCGGCGGCCTCCCGCTCCGGTGTTCCGGAACCCGCCCTGCCCTGCCCAGCCACTCCCCGCTCACTCTCTCTTCACGGCTCACCCGCCGCCGGGCCGCTTTGGCCCGGCACGGCCCTTCGGCTCACTCCCCGCGGTCCGCCAGCTGCCGGACCGCGGCGGCGAAGAGGTCGCCGCGCTCGCCGTAGTTGGTGAACATGTCCATCGAGGCGCAGGCCGGTGCCAGCAGCACCGTGTCACCCGACCGGGCGAGCGAGGCGGCCGTCCGGACGACCTCCGCCATCGCCACCGCGCCAGTCTGGCCCTCGGCCGCCTCGATCACCGGGACATCCGGAGCGTGTCGCTCCAGCGCCTCCCGGATCAGCGCGCGGTCCTCGCCGATCAGCACGGCCGCGCGCAGCCGCCCGGCGGCGCCCTGGACCAGGTCGTCGAAGGTCGCGCCCTTGGCCAGGCCGCCGGCGATCCAGACGACCGGCCGGTAGGAGGCCAGCGAGGCGGCGGCGGCGTGGGTGTTGGTGGCCTTGGAGTCGTCGATGTAGGTGACCTCGCCGACCACGCCGACCTCGGCGATCCGGTGGGCGTCCGGGCGGAAGGCCCGCAGGCCCTCCCGGACGGCCTTCGGCTCGACGCCGTACGCCCGGGCCAGCGCCGCCGCGGCGAGCGCGTTGGCGATGTTGTGCGGGGCCGGCGGGTTGACGTCCTCGACGGCGCCCAGCTCGGCCGCGTTCTTGGCCCGGTCGGCCACGAACGCGCGGTCCACCAGCAGCCCGTCGACCACGCCGAGGTTCGACAGGGCGGGCGCGCCGAGGCCGAAGCCGATCGCCCGGCAGCCCTCCTCGACGTCGGCCTCGCGGACCAGCGCCTCGGTGGCCGGGTCGGCCAGGTTGTACACGCAGGCGACGGTGTTGCCCTGGTAGATCCGGCCCTTGTCGGCGGCGTACGCCTCCATCGAGCCGTGCCAGTCGAGGTGGTCGGGGGCCAGGTTGAGCACGACCGCCGAGTGCGGGCGCAGCGAGGGCGCCCAGTGCAGCTGGTAGCTGGAGAGCTCGACGGCGAGCACGTCGTAGGGCTCCTCGGCGAGGACCGCGTCCAGCACCGACACCCCGACGTTGCCGACGGCGGCGGTGCGCCTGCCGGCGGCGGTGAGGATCGAGGCGAGCATCTGGACGGTGGTGGTCTTGCCGTTGGTGCCGGTGACGGCCAGCCAGGGGGCGGGCTCGCCGGTGGCGGGCAGCGGCCGGCGCAGGCGCCAGGCGAGTTCGACGTCGCCCCAGACCTCGATGCCGGCCGCCGCGGCGGCGGCGAACAGCGGGCGGTCGGGCGCCCAGCCGGGCGAGGTGACGACCAGCCGGGCGCCCTCGGGCAGGCTGTCGCCGTCGCCGAGGCGGACGGTGACGCCGAGCGCCTCCAGCTCGGCGGCCCGGGCGGTCAGGCCCGCGCCGCTGCCGCCGTCCACCACGGTGACGTGGGCGCCGAGGCCGTGCAGGACGCGCGCGGCGCTGATGCCGGAGACGCCGAGCCCGGCGACGACGACGGGCAGCTTCACGAACTGCGAATTGATCAACTGGGGGTTCGTCATCCGGTCCGGTATCCCGCGTAGAAGAGGCCGAGGCCGACGGCCACGCAGAGTCCCTGGATGATCCAGAACCGGACCACGACCAGGACTTCGCTCCAGCCCTTGAGTTCGAAGTGGTGCTGCAGTGGCGCCATCTTGAAGACGCGCTTGCCGGTCATCCGGAACGAGCCGACCTGGATGATCACCGACAGGGTGATGATCATGAAGAGGCCGCCGAGCAGGATCAGCAGCAGCTCGGTGCGCGAGCAGATCGCCAGGCCGGCCAGGGCGCCGCCGAGGGCGAGCGAGCCGGTGTCGCCCATGAAGATCTTGGCGGGCGAGGTGTTCCACCAGAGGAAGCCGAAGCAGGAGCCCATCAGGGCGGCGGCGACCACCGCGAGGTCCAGCGGGTCGCGGACGTCGTAGCAGCTGACGGTCGCGGTGACGGAGTAGGCGCAGCTCTGCCCGTACTCCCAGACGCCGATGAAGGTGTAGGCGCCGAAGGCCATCACCGAGGCACCGGTGGCGAGGCCGTCCAGACCGTCCGTCAGGTTCACGCCGTTGGAGGTCGCGGCGATCATGAAGTAGGCGAAGATGACGAACAGCACGGGGCCGATCGACCAGCCGTAGTCCCGCACGAAGGACAGGTGCTGGGACGCCGGGGTGAGCCCGCGGTCGTCGTGGAACTGCAGCGCCAGCACGGCGAAGGCCAGGCCGACGATGGACTGGCCGGCCAGCTTCGCCTTGGCCCGCAGACCGAGCGAGCGGCGCTTGACCACCTTGATGTAGTCGTCCAGGAAGCCGACCAGGCCCAGACCCGCCGTCAGGAAGAGCACCAGCAGGCCGGAGGCGGTCGGGCTCTCGCCCGTTATCGCCTTGGTCCCGAAGTAGGCGATCAGGGTCGCCAGGATGAAGGCGATGCCGCCCATGGTGGGCGTGCCCTTCTTGCTGTGGTGCGCCTTCGGCCCGTCGTCACGGATGTACTGGCCGTAGCCCTGCCGGGCGAGCAGCTTGATCAGGGCGGGGGTGCCGGCCAGCGACAGGATCAGGCCGATCATGCCGGAGAAGAGGATCTGCTTCATTACGCGGCCACA
Organism: Kitasatospora sp. NPDC058478; assembly: GCF_042720345.1. NCBI lineage: Bacteria > Bacillati > Actinomycetota > Actinomycetes > Kitasatosporales > Streptomycetaceae > Kitasatospora > Kitasatospora sp. NPDC058478. The sequence continues at coordinate 102,469 of NZ_JBHXML010000019.1, forward strand.
CCGTCCGAGAGGAGGGCCTCGGCCACCTTCTCCAGCCCCACCGAACGGGACGCCTTCACCAGGACCACATCCCCCGGCCGAAGTTGACTGCGCAGCAGCTCGACCGCCGCGTCCGCGTCGGACACCAGCACCGACTCCTCACCCCACGAACCTTCGTTCCTCGCGCCGAGTTCCATGCAGGCCGCCTCGCGTCCACCGACCGCCACCAGCTTGGTGACGTCCAGTCGGACGGCGAGCCGCCCGATGGCGTCGTGCTCGGCCAGGCTCTCCTCGCCGAGCTCCCGCATCTCGCCGAGCACCGCCCAGGTGCGGCGGCGCTCCGGGCCGCGTCCCCCCATCGAGACCAGCGCCCGCAGCGCGGCCCGCATCGAGTCGGGGTTCGCGTTGTAGGCGTCGTTGACGACGGTGACACCATCGGCCCGGTCGACGACCTCCATGCGCCAGCGGGACAGCGCACCCGCTTCGCCCAGGGCGGTCGCGGTGTCGTCGACGGACATCCCGAGCTCCACCGCCACCGCAGCGGCGGCGAGGGCGTTCGAGACGTGGTGCTCACCGTACAGGCGCAGCTGCACGGGCGCGGAACCGGCCGGGGTGGTGAGCGTGAAGGACGGCCGTCCGGCGGCGTCCAGCTGAACGTTCGTCGCCCGGACGTGGGCGTCCGGGGATTCCCCGAACAGGACCACCTTCGCCCTGGTACGGCTGGCCATCGCGCGCACCAGCCGGTCGTCCGCGTTGAGGATCGCGGCGCCGTCGGCGGGCAGCGCCTCGACGAGTTCGCCCTTCGCCTCGGCGATCGCCTCCTGCGAGCCGAACTCGCCGACGTGCGCGGTGCCGACGTTCAGCACCAGGCCGATCCGGGGCGGCGTGATCGTGGTGAGGTACTCGATGTCGCCCTTGTGCCGGGCGCCCATCTCCATGACCAGGTGCCGGGTGCCGGGCTCGACCCGCAGCGCGGTCATCGGGTGGCCGATCTCGTTGTTGAGCGAGCCGGGCGGGTAGACCGTGTCGCCGATGCGCTGCAACAGCTGCGCGATCAGGTCCTTGGTGCTGGTCTTGCCGGCCGAGCCGGTCAGCGCGACGACGGCGGTGCCCTCGGCGCGGGCGACCACGGTCCGGGCCAGCTTGCCGAGCGCGTCCACCACACTGTCGACCAGGACGGCGGGCACGCCGACCGGGTGGTCGGCCAGCACCGCGACGGCGCCGGCCCCGACCGCGACGGCGGCGTAGTCGTGGCCGTCCACGTGCTCGCCGACGAAGGCCGCGAACAGGCCGCCGGGGCGCACCTTCCGCGAGTCGACCTCGACCGGGCCGGTCACCAGGGCGCCGGGGTCGGCGCCGTCCAGGGTGCCCCCGACTGCGGCGGCCACCTCGGCGAGGGTCAGTGCGATCACTGCTGCTCTACTCCTCGGTCGCCCCGGGCGGCCGTGGTCTGCGTGATGGATTCGCGCAGCACCTCCCGGTCGTCGAAGGGGCGGATCTCGTCTCGTACGTACTGGCCAAGTTCGTGGCCCTTGCCGGCCACCAGCACGGTGTCCCCGGCGTGGGCGCGGGCGACGGCGATCCGGATCGCCTCGACCCGGTCGGGGACGACCAGGACGGTCCCGCGCTCGGCCTCGGGCACCGCTGCGGCGCCGGTCAGCATGCTGGCGAGGATCGCCAGCGGGTCCTCGCTGCGCGGGTTGTCGCTGGTCAGCAGGGCGGTGTCGGCGAGCCGGGCGGCGATGGCGCCCATCGGGCCGCGCTTGTGCGGGTCGCGGTCTCCGCCGCAGCCGACGACGACGTGCAGCCGGCCCTTGGTGACCTCGCGCAGCGAGCCGAGGACGGCCTGGAGGGCATCCGGCTTGTGCGCGTAGTCGACCACGGCGACGAACGCCTGTCCGGCGTCCACCCGCTCCAGCCGGCCCGGCACGCCGGGCACCGCGGCGACGCCGGCCACGGCCCGCTCCAGCGGCAGGCCGGCGGCGACCAGCAGGGTGATCGCGGCGAGCGCGTTGGCCACGTTGAACGGGCCGGGCAGCGGCACGGCCGCGTCGGCCTCGGCGCCGTCCGGGCCGAGCACCCGGAAGGTGGAGCCGACCGGGCCGAGCTGGACGTCCACGGCCCGCCAGTCGGCCTCGACGGCGCCGGTGGCGGAGAAGGTGGTCACCGGGATCTTGGCCTCGGCGGCCAGCCGGCGGCCGTACTCGTCGTCCACGTTGACCACGCCGTGGCGGGACTTGCCGGGCTGGAAGAGCCGGGCCTTCGCCTGGAAGTAGTCCTCCATGTCCGGGTGGAAGTCGAGGTGCTCGGGGGTGAGGTTGTTGAACAGGGAGACGTCGTACGTCACCCCGTCGGTGCGGCCGTAGACCAGCGCGTGGCTGGAGACCTCCATGGTCACCGCGTCCGCGCCGCGCTCGGCCATCACGCCGAGGATCGCGTGCAGGTCGGTGGCCTCGGGGGTGGTGCGCTCGCTCTTGATCCGCTCGTCGCCGACCCGCATCTCGACGGTGCCGATCACCCCGGGGGCGCGTCCGGCGCCGAGCAGGCCGCCCTCGACCAGGTAGGAGGTGGTGGTCTTGCCGTTGGTGCCGGTCAGCCCGATCATCAGCAGCCGCTCGGAGGGGCGGCCGTAGACGGCGGCCGCGAGCTCGCCCATCCGGGCCCGCGGCCGGTCGACGACCAGCAGCGGCAGGCCGGTGCCGGCCGCCAGCTCGGCGCCGGCCGGGTCGGTGAGCAGCGCCGCCGCGCCCGCCGCCGCGGCCTGGGCCGCGAAGGCCGCGCCGTGGTGGTTGGCGCCGGGGAAGGCCACGTACACATCGCCGGGGCGCACCGCCCGGGAGTCGTGGGTGACGCCGCTGACGAGGCCCCCCTCGACGGGGTCGAGGCCCAGCTGGCGGGCCAGTTCGGCGAGCGGCAGGGCGGCGGTCCCGGCCGGGCGGGGCGGACTCACGGTGATTTGATCGGGTTTCGGCACGGCGGGAAGGCTATCCGCCGAAGGGTGTCCAGGGCCAAACCGGCCCTTCGCCGCGCCGCCGTCCGGCCCGACCCGCTCGTTGCTCATGCTCGCTCACGGCTTCCACTCGACGGGCAGGTTGGGCGCCTCGCTGCCGCTGGGCGGGACCTGCATGGTCTTCAGGGTGAACTCCATCACCTGCTTGAACACCGGTCCGCACAGCTGGCCGCCGAAGTGGCCGTTGACCGGCCCCTGGAGGGTGCAGGAGACGGTGTACCGGGGGGCGTCGGCGGGGGCGAAGCCGATGAAGGAGGCGGTGTAGCCGTCGTAGCCGACGCCGTTGGCGGCCCCCCGGTTGGCGGTGCCGGTCTTGCCGGCGACCCGGTAGCCGGGGATGGCGGCCTTGCCGCCGGTGCCCTGCTCGTCGTCGACGACCGACTCCAGCATCGAGGTGAGGGTCTTGGCGGTCTCTTCGCCGACCACCCTGGTCTGCTCGCCCGGCGGGGTCGCGGTGTACTTGCCGTCCGGGCTGGTGGTGCCCTGGACGATGCTGGGCGCGACCCGGACGCCGCCGTTGGCGATGGTCGAGTACACCGAGGTGGCCTGCAGCGCGTTCATCTGCATCGGGCCCTGGCCGAAGGAGGTGTTGTACTTCTCCGAGGCGACAAGGTCCTCCGGCTTCTTGAGCTTCCCGGCCGTCTCGCCGGGGAAGTTCAGACCGGTCGGCTGGGCGACGCCGAACTTGCGCATGTAGCTGTCCAGGATCTGGTTGGCCTTCAGCTGGTCGCCGTCGCCGAGCGTCTCCATGGCCTCGATGGTGCCGATGTTGGAGGACTTGGCCAGCACCCCGGCCAGGGTCAGGTACCAGGTTTTGTGCTCGATGTCGTCCTTGAACTGCTGGCCGGCCCGGACCAGCGGGTAGGGCACCGTGACCTTGGTGTCCCAGGTGGCCTTGCCGGTGTCCAGGACGGCTCCCAGGGTCATCAGCTTGGCGGTGCTGCCCGGCTCGTACGCGTCGACCAGCGCGGCGTTGCCCATCTGGGACTGCTTGGCGGTGCTCAGGTCGTTCGGGTTGAAGCCGGGCGCGGTGGCCATCGCGAGGACCTGACCGGTCTTCACGTCCTGGACGACGACGTAGCCCTTCTCCGCCCCGGAGTTGGCGACCTGGTCGGTGAGCGCCCGCTGGGCGGCCCACTGGATGTCCCGGTTGATGGTCAGCTTCACGTCGGTGCCGGGCACGGCCGGGTCCATCGAGCCCCCGGCGGTGGGCACCAGCCGGCCGCCCGCCTGGGCGTAGCTGCTGTGCCCGTCCTTGCCGGCGAGCTGCTTCTGGTACTGGAGCTCCAGGCCGCCGGCGCCCTCGCCCTCGCCGTTGACGAAGCCGACCAGGTTGGCGGCCAGGCCGTCGGCGGGGTAGATCCGCTTCTGGGTCTCCCGGTTGAACACCCCGGCCAGCGGGTTGGCGCACTCGTTGTCGACCCGGGTGCGTCCGCCCTGGTCGGCGGCCTTGGTCAGCAGCCGCTTCTGGGCCTGGCAGGTCCGCGAGCCGGCCTGCTTCTCCAGGCCCGCCTTGAGGTCGCTGATCTGGCTCTTGGTGGCCGGGGTCTGCTGGGCGGCGAGCCGCTTGTAGCGGGTCTTGGGGGTGTGCAGGTCGGCGGCGATCTTGTCCTTGGGCACGCCGAGGATCGGCGACAGCAGGGCGGCCGCCTGCTCCGGGGCGTCCGGGATGCCGGTCGCCGCCGGGGTGAACATCGCCGGGTCGGCGGTGATGTCGTACGCGTCGACGGTGGCGGCCAGCGCCACCCCGTCGGAGGACGTTATCGAGCCGCGCTCGGCGGTGATCGGGATGTTCAGGTAGCGGTTGGTGTTGGCGTCGGCGGCCAGCGCGTCGGAGTCCAGCAGCTGGAGCTGCACCAGGCGGCCGGCGAACACCGAGAACACCAGCGACATCACCACGGTGATCACCCGCAGGCGGCGCTTGGGCTCGGCCAGCCGGAGCGCCTTGGGGCGCTGCGGGCGGCGCGGCCGGACGGCGGCCTGGCTCCGGGCCGGCGGGCGGCCCTCGGGGCGGCGCTGCTGCGGTGCCCGGGGTGTACGGGCGGCGGCGGCCTTGGCGGGCTGGCCCTTGGCCGGCTGCCCCTTCGCGGACTGTCCCTTGACGGGCTGTCCCTTCGCGGGCTGCCCCTTTGCGGGCTGGGCCTTGCCGGCGGACTGGCCGCGCGGCGCGGCCGCGCGGGGCGCGGCGCCCTTGGGCGGCTGGCGGCGGCCGTTGCCGGAGCCTCCGGACGGCTGACGTGGCGTGCTCATCGGCCCGCACCTCCGGTCGACGGTGCGGGCGCGGCCGGGGAGGCCGGGTTGATCTGGACCACGGAGTCACCGGCCGTCGCCGCCGGACTCGGTGCACCTGGGGGCGCACCCGTCGGGGCGCTCGGCGCCGGCTGCTTCATCGGCCACGGGTCGACCGTCGAACGCTTGACCGGCGGGCTGTCCTGCGCCGGTCCGGGCGTGCCGATCACCTTGCCGCCGTTCGGGACGTCCAGGAAGGCCATCCCGCCGGCCGGGACCATGCCCAGCTCGGCGGCCCGCCGGGCCAGCGCGTCCGGCGCCGAGCTCTGGTCGATCTGGTGCTGGAGGCCCTGCTTCTCGTCGGTCGCCACGGTGGTCTGCTTCTGCAGCCGGGACAGCTCGAAGGAGCCCTCGTTGAGCGCCGTGTTCAGCGCCAGCAGCCCGAGCAGCCCCGCCGCGAGCAGCACCACCACGAGCACCGCGAACGGCGTGCGGCCCCGCACCGGACGCCGCCCCGGCCGGACCGTGATCCGCGCCCTGCCCTGTCCGGGGAACGATCCCCGCCCCGCCCGGACCTCACCGGCCACCGGCCCCACTGCTCTCCTCCGCCCTTCGGACCCCGCCGGGGCCAACGTTTCAGCCCCGCTTGCTACGGTCCCTGATCCTCTCCGCCACCCGCAGCCGTACGGGCGCGGCGCGCCGGTTCTCCTCGATCTCCTCCTCCGTGGCCTGCTCGGCACCACGGGTGATCAGCTTGAGCCAGGGCTGGTGCTCCTCCGGGATGAACGGCAGCCCCGGCGGCGCGGTGTTGGTCGACCCGGCGGCGAAGTACTGCTTCACCAGCCGGTCTTCCAGCGACTGGTAGGACATCACGACCATCCGACCGCCGATCGCCAGGGCCTCCAGCGCTCCGGGGATCGCCCGGTCCAGGACCTCCAGCTCGCCGTTGACCTCGATCCGCAGCGCCTGGAACGTCCGCTTGGCCGGGTTCCCGCCGGTCCGGCGGGTCGCCGCCGGAATGGCGTTCCGCACCAACTCGACCAGACGCGCGCTGTTGGTGAACGGTTCCTTCTCCCGCTCCCGCAGGATCACCGAGGCGATCTTCCCGGCGAACCGCTCCTCGCCGTAGACCTTGAGGATCCGGGCCAGGGCACCGTGGCTGTAGGTGTTCAGCACCTCCGCCGCGCTGATCCCCCGGGTCTGGTCCATCCGCATGTCCAGCGGCGCGTCCTGCGCGTACGCGAAACCGCGATCGGCCTCGTCCAGCTGCATCGAGGAGACGCCGAGGTCGAACAGGACGCCGTCCACCCGGTCGATGTCCAGGCGCTCCAGTACCTCGGGGATCTCGTCGTAGACGGCGTGCACCAGGGTGGCCCGGTCGCCGAAGGGCGCCAGCCGCTCACCGGAGAGCTTCAGCGCCTGCGGATCGCGGTCCACCGCGACCAGCCGCACCTCGGGGAACTGGGTGAGCAGCGCCTCGCTGTGCCCGCCGAGGCCGAGGGTGGCATCCACCACCACCGCCCCGGGGCGCGAGATCGCCGGAGCCAGGGCGTCCATGCACCGCTGCAGCATGACCGGAACGTGCTTGGGGCCCGGATCGTTGGTGGTCATGCGCGGTGGCGCCCTTCCTCAGGTGCGGAGCAGCCCGACGACCGGGAGCTTCGACCATTCTCGCCCACCACTGCACGACGCGACGACGCGGCCCGTGGTCCCCGCCCGCTCCAAGGGGAAGATCGTGACCGCCCGGCGCCGGGGAAGGTGCGCCAGGTGGGCACGGAGCGGGTGGAGGCCACGGGCCGCATCGACCGGGCCACCCGGGCCGGAAAAGCCCGGTTGACGGGATCCGGCGGGTGTGCTCCACTGCGCCGCAAACTCTATCGCGCGGACCCCGCCAGTCAATGGTCCGCTCCGGCGCACCACCCGGGCGGCGGTACGGATCACCGCAGGTCGCAGCCATGGGACTGGCCCCGCGGAGGTGCCGGCCGGGGGCCTGCGGGAGCGGCCGCGCGCCCCACCCGCGCACCCGCCCCGCGGGCGCTCCGGGACCAGCCCGGACAAACCCTCCCGAACGCGTGGAGCGGTCGGCCCGTTGTGGCTATGCGCTCGATCACAGCGGCCCGATCTGTAGCTCTCCTCCCCACCGCGGGCGCCCGAATCGCACTAACGTCGCCACCATGACAGTGACCCCCGACCGGCCGACGCCGACCGACGCTGCCGACTCCCCGCGACCCGCCATCATCGACCGCTTCGTCACGGACAACCGCGAGTACGCCGTGACCTTCCGGGACGGCGGGATGGACGCCCGCCCGGTCCAGAAGATCGCCGTGGTGGCGTGCATGGACGCCCGCCTCGACCTCTTCGCGGCACTCGGCCTCGAACTGGGCGACGCCCACGTCATCCGCAACGCGGGCGGCGTCGTCACCGACGACACCATCCGTTCCCTCACCATCAGTCAGCGCGCCCTCGGCACCCGCTCGGTCGCGCTGATCCACCACACCGGCTGCGGCCTGCTCGGGCTGACCGAGGACTTCCGCCGCGAGCTGGAACTGGAGGTCGGCCAGCGCCCGCAGTGGGCGGTGGAGGCCTTCGTCGACCTCGACGGCGACGTCCGCCAGTCCATGCAGCGGGTCCGCACCTCGCCCTTCCTGCTGCACACCGACGACGTCCGCGGCTTCGTCTTCGACGTCCACACCGGGCTCCTGCGCGAAATCCACTGAACCCCGTACCGCACCACCGCCCCCGCACCGTGCACCGCCCCGCCAACGGCGTCCGGGCATCCGGGGCCCTCCCGAGGGTGACTTCTGGTCACCGGTCAGGGGAGAATGCGCCTGCCGGTCAGACCCCGAACCACCTGGGGCGGCCAGGCCGCAGGCCGCTGCCCCGGCGCCGGATCCCCGACGGAACCGCCCCCGGGAAGGCCGCGTCAAGCATGGGGTGGGGTCCGGCCTCGGGGTGAGGCGGGCACAGGGTGCCAGGGAGCGTATACGGGTGACGAGCTACAGCGATCAGGCCGGTCTCGGCAGTTCTGCGGGGGGCGACCAGGGGACGGACGGGTACCACCGGGCCGGACTTCCCGAGCTCGCCGCGGTCGTGGACCGGATCCGCGCCAACATCGAGAGCGTGATCGAGGGCAAGCCGGAGGCCGTCCGGATCGCACTGACCGTCCTGCTCGCCGAGGGCCACCTGCTGCTGGAGGACGTGCCCGGCGTCGGCAAGACCATGCTGGCCAAGGCACTCGCCCGCTCGGTCGACTGCACCGTCCGCCGCATCCAGTTCACGCCCGACCTGCTGCCCTCGGACGTCACCGGCACCAATATCTACGACCAGCACCAGCGCGACTTCGAGTTCCGCCCGGGCGCGATCTTCGCGCAGATCGTGGTCGGCGACGAGATCAACCGCGCCTCGCCCAAGACCCAGTCCGCACTGCTGGAGTCGATGGAGGAGCGCCAGGTCACCATCGACGGCACCAGCTACGAGCTGCCCTCGCCGTTCATGGTCGTGGCCACCCAGAACCCGGTCGAGATGGAGGGCACCTACCCCCTGCCGGAGGCCCAGCGGGACCGCTTCATGGCCCGGATCTCGATCGGCTACCCCAGCCCCGAGGCCGAGTTCGCGATGCTCGACGTGCACTCCGGCGCCAGCCCGCTGGAGGACCTCCAGCCGGTGGCGCACGCCTCCGACATCCTCAAGCTGGTCGACCTGGTGCGCAGCGTGCACATCGCCGACCCGGTCCGCCGCTACGCCGTCGACCTGGTCGGCGCCACCCGCACCAGCCACGAACTGCGTCTGGGCGCCTCGCCGCGCGCCACCCTGCACCTGGTCCGGGCCGCCCGCGCCGGCGCCGCGCTCGACGGGCGCGACTACGTCACCCCGGACGACATCCAGCGCCTGGCCGTGCCCGTCCTCGCGCACCGTCTGATGCCGACCGCCGAGACCCAGCTCAGCCGCCGCACCGCCGAGCAGATCGTGACCGACCTGGTCGCCCGGCTGCCGCTGCCGCGCCCGCAGGGCGGCCCGGCCGTCCGGAGGGGCTGAGGTGGCCCCGTCCGACCCGACGTCAGGACTGCGGGCCGGGCTGCGCGGCCTCACCACCCGGGGGCGCTCCTTCCTCGCCGCCGGCGTCACCGCGGTCGGCTGCGCCTACCTGCTCGACCAGGACGCGCTGCTGCGCGTCGGCGTGCTGCTCGCCGCGCTGCCGCTGGCCGCCGCGCTGATGGTCGCCAACACCCGCTACCGGGTGGCCAGCGGCCGCCGGCTGAGCCCGCGTCGCGCGGTGGCCGGCCAGGAGGCCCGGGTCCACCTGCGGGTCGACAACGTCTCCCGGGTGCCCACCGGGCTGCTGCTCCTGGAGGACAAGGTCCCGTACGTGCTCGGGCCGCGCCCGCGCTTCGTGCTGGACCGGGTCGAACCGCGCGGCCACCGCGAGGTCTCCTACCGGGTCCGCTCCGACCTGCGCGGCCGCTACCCGCTCGGGCCGCTCCAGCTGCGGCTGTCCGACCCGTTCGGGATGTGCGAGGTGAACCGTTCCTTCTCCGCCTCCGACGTCCTCACCGTCGTCCCCCAGGTCCAGGCCCTGCCGCACGTGCGGCTGAGCGGCGAGTGGGGCGGCCAGGGCGAGAGCCGTGCCCGCACCCTGGCGCTGGCCGGCGACGACGACGTGATCCTGCGCGAGTACCGGCCCGGCGACGACCTGCGCCGGGTGCACTGGAAGTCCACCGCCCGGTACGGCGAGCTGATGGTGCGCCGCGAGGAGCAGCCGCAGCGGGCCCGGGCGACCGTCCTGCTGGACACCCGGGAGATCGGCCACCGGGGCAGCGGCCCCGCCTCCTCCTTCGAGTGGGCCGTGAGCTGCGCCGCCTCGGTCGCCGCGCACCTGCTGGAGCGCGGCTACCAGACCCAACTGCTCACCGACACCGGCCAGTGGGTGCCCGGCCCCGGCGGCGGCAACACCGCGGCCGACGCCTCCGGGCTGATCCTGGACGCGCTCGCGGTGGCCGACCTGTCCGACGGCGGCGGCCTCTCCCGCGCCGAGGAGCCGCTGCGCGCCGGCGGCGAGGGACTGCTGGTCGCCGTGCTCGGCGAACTCGACGAGGCGCAGACCGCCCGGCTGGCCCGGCTGCGCAACCGCACCGGCGGGGCCGTCGCGTTCCTCCTCGACACCGGCACCTGGGCGGGCCTGCGGATGCTCGCCCCCAACACCGGCGGCGACGAGTTCCGCAACCGGGTCCGGCAGCTGCGCGAGGCCGGCTGGACCGTCCTGCCGGCCAGCTCCGGGGACTCCGTCCCGGACCTCTGGCAGGCCGCCGACGGCGCCAAGACGACCTCCCCCTACCGAGAAGAGACCGGCGCGTGACCACCCGGGCCAAACTGACCGTCTACTCGGCGCTGGCCACCGCCCTCGCGTCGCTCTGCCTGACCCCGCTGCTCACCACCAGGAGCTGGGTCACCCACGCCTTCCTGGTGATCGCGGTGATCGCGGCGGTCGGCGCGGGCCTGCGGCGGGCCCCGCTGTACCGCTGGACGGTGCCGGTCGGCCAGCTGCTGGTGCTGTTCCTGCTGATCCTGATCGGCTTCGCCGGCTCCGGCTCGCTGCTGGGCGGCGTGCTGCCCGGGCCGTCCTCGCTGCGCGCCCTCGACCACGTCGTCAGCTCCGGCCTGGACGACATCCAGGTGTACGCCATCCCGGCGCCGCCCAACCCGGGCCTTCGGCTGATCCTGGTCGCCGCGGTCGGCCTGGTCGCCGTCGTGGTGGACACCGTCGCGGTGACGTACCGGCGCTCGGCGCTGGCCGGGCTGCCGCTGCTGGCGCTGTACTCGGTCGGCAACGGGCTCTCCGGGGACCACGGCAGCTGGCTCTGGTTCGCCCTGGCGTCGGCCGGCTACCTGGTGCTGCTGTTCGCCGAGGGGCAGGACCGGGTCTCCCGCTGGGGCCGGGTCTTCCACGGCGGCTCGCGCAACTGGACGAGCTCCGGCCGGGTCAGCCCGGGCGGCCAGCAGGTCGGCGTCCTCGCGCTGGTCGCGGCGCTGCTGCTGCCGGTCGTCCTGCCGCACTGGGACTCCGGCCTGCTGAGCCCCGACTCCGGCGGGTCCTCGGGCAGGAGCTCCATCGGGTCGGCCACCAGCCTCGACCCGCTGGTCAGCCTGGAGTCGGCGGTCACCAAGCCCACCAACAACGAACTGCTCACCTACACCCTGGACAGCGAAATCGCCGACCAGGTCTACCTGCGCACCGGGGCACTGGACCAGTTCGACGGCACCAACTGGCGGCTCGGCAGCACCACGGTCAACGACCTCCCGTCCTCCTTCCCCGCCCCCGAGGGCCTGCGGGACGCCAACCTCCCCCGGATCGAGGGCGACTTCCAGATCAGCGACCGGCTGGAGAAGAGCTGGCTGCCGATGCCCTATCCGGCCGCCTCCGTCCAGGTCCCCAACCGCTCCGACTGGAAGCTCGACCCGTTCACCCGCACCGTCCTGCCGACCAACGACCGGGCGATCCGCGGCCTGCGCTACCACGTCAGCGCCCTGGACCTGCGGCCCACCGCGAACGAGCTGCGCACCGCCTCGACCGCGCCGCAGGACATCCGGGACCACTACACCAGCCTCCCCCAGGACCTCCCGCCGGTCGTCGCGCAGCAGGCCCACGAGGTCACCGCCAAGGCGACGAACGACTACGACCGGGCGATGGCGCTGGTGAACTGGTTCACCGGCCCGCAGTTCCAGTACGACACCGCGGTCAACGGCGGCACCGGCAGCAACGCGATCGCGGTCTTCCTGCGCGACCGCAAGGGCTTCTGCGTCCACTTCGCCTCCACCATGGCGGCGATGGCCCGCACCCTGAAGATCCCGTCCCGGGTGGCCGTCGGCTTCACCCCCGGCGACGCCAAGGGCGGCAACGTCTACTCGGTGACCGGCCGGATGTACCACGCCTGGCCCGAGCTGTACTTCTCGGGCTACGGCTGGCTGCGCTTCGAGCCCACCCCGAGCCGCGGCAACCAGCCGCGCTACACCGAGCAGTCCACCACCGCGACCACCGCGCCGTCCCAGCAGCCGACCGCCTCCGCGCAGAGCTCGGCGCCGGTCCCGGCGCCGACCGACAGCAAGGGCTGCGACGCGAAGCAGCGCCAGCTGGGTGAGTGCGGCGACAGGAGCAAGGCCGTCAGCAGTGCCGCCGAGGACTCCTGGCTGCTGTCCGGGCAGGTCCTGGGCAGCGCCGCCGTGGTGGTGCTGGTGATCGCGCTGCTGCTGGTGCCGATGCTCTGGCGGTCGGCGCTGCGCCGGCGCCGGCTCGGCTCCGGCGGCCGGCGCGGGCCCGGCCGTGGCCCGGCCGAGCTCACCGACGCCCAGGTGCTGGCCGCCTGGGACGAGCTGATCGACTCCGCCTGGGACGTCGGAATTCCCCCGGACGAGTCACACACCCCGCGCTCGGCCGCCCGGCGGATCACCGAGAAGGCTGAGCTGGACGCGGACTCGGCGGCGGCCGCCGGTCGGCTGGCGCTGGCCACCGAACGGGTGCTCTACGCTCCGGCCGGCCAGGTCACCACCGCCCCGCTGTCGGCCGACGTCCGGACCGCCCGGCAGGGCCTGCGGGCCACCGCCAGCCGGGCCGGACGGACCAGGGCGGTGCTGCTGCCGCCGTCCTCGGCCCAGCTGTGGTGGCGGATCTCCGACGCCCTGCGAGCGGCCCGGGAGGCGGTCGGCACCAGGGTCGGCCGGGTGTCCACCGCGGTCACCGGCCCGGTGCGGCGGGTGGTCTCCCGGCGCAAGCGCAAGCCGGAGTCCGAGCAGGACCCCGGGGAGTCCTGAGCGGGGCCCGAGCGAACGGGCCGTCGCGCGGATACGAGAACGCCGGGGCGGGGCGGGGTAAGGCTGCCCCCCCCCGCGGTGGTCCCGCCGGGGGGCGCCCCCGCCGGCGTGCGGGGGGCGGCGCCCAA
>NZ_JBHXML010000020.1:0-74649 GCF_042720345.1 Kitasatospora sp. NPDC058478
GCGCAGTTCGACGAACTGCGCGGCCGGCGGCGTTCCCGGACGTTCTCAGACGCCCTCCTGTCGGTGCGCCCCCGCCCGGGCGGCCGCCTCGGCGGCGGCCGCGGCGCGGTCGGCGGCGGCCTCGTCGAGCGGCTCGGCGGTGGTGAGCATCCGGTAGTAGAGCGGCGCGGAGACGGCCCGGACCACCTCGAACGCGTCGGTGTCCGGCGGGAGTTCGCCGCGTTCGACGGCCTCGGTGACGCACGGCGCCCACTCCTCGACCCGGCGCAGGTAGAAGCGCCGGAGCGCCTCGGCGGCGCCCGGGTCGCAGGTGGCGGCCACGATCACCGCGCGGAACAGCGCCCCCTGCCGGGGGTCGGCCAGCGTGCGCTGGACCAGCCGGGCGTTGGCCCGCAGGTCCTCGGCGAGGGAGCCGCTGCGGGTGCGCGGCAGTGACTGCTCGGCCATGTCCGCGAGCAGGTCGGCGACCAGCGCGCTGGTGGTGCCCCAGCGCCGGTAGACGGTGGTCCGGCCTACCTCGGCCCGCTGGGCGACGTCGCCGAGGTCGAGCCCGCTGAAGCCGTGCTCGACCAGGGCGTCCTCGGCGGCCCGCAGGACGGCGGCGCGGACCCGGGCGGTGCGGCCGCCGGGGCGCCGCGTCCCGGGCGTGGGGGTCTCCGGGGCGTCCGGGGCGTCCGGGGTCTCTGGAGCGTCCGGGGTGTCCGGCGCGGAGGGCTCGGCAGTCATTAACGGGATTCCTGTTCCATTAGGTCGATGCGGCCTGCTAGGGTCGAACCATCCTAACGGAATGGGAGTCCCGTTAAGGGCTTCGAGGGGAGAACTGCCATGGAAACCAGCACGACAACCAGCACGACAACCGCCATGGAATACCGCCGACTCGGCTCGTCCGGCCTCAAGGTCCCCGCGCTCAGCCTCGGCACCGGCACCTTCGGCGGCCGTGGACCGTTGTTCGGCGCCTGGGGCACCACCGACGTCCAGGAGGCCCGCCGCCTGCTCGACATCGCCATCGACGCCGGAGTCACCCTCTTCGACACCGCCGACGTCTACTCCGACGGCGCCTCCGAAGAGGTCCTCGGCCAGGCCATCCGCGGCCGCCGCGACCAGGTGCTCGTCTCCACCAAGGCCGGCCTGCCGACCGGCGACGGCCCGCAGGACGCCGGCACCTCCCGGGCCCGCCTCACCAGGGCCGTGGACGATGCGCTGCGCCGCCTCGACACCGACTACCTCGACCTCTTCCAGCTGCACGCCTACGACGCCGGCACCCCGATCGAGGAGGTGCTGGCCACCCTCGACGACCTCGTCCGGGCCGGCAAGATCCGCTACACCGGCGTCTCCAACTTCTCCGGCTGGCAGCTGATGAAGTCCCTCGCCGTCGCCGAGCGCTACGGCCGCCCCCGCTACGCCGCCCACCAGGTCTACTACTCGCTGGTCGGCCGCGACTACGAGTGGGAGCTGATGCCGCTCGCCCAGGAGGAGGGCGTCGGCGCCCTGGTGTGGAGCCCGCTCGGCTGGGGCCGCCTCACCGGCCGGATCCGGCGCGGCCGGCCGCTCCCGGCCGACAGCCGGCTGCACGACACCGCCGACTACGGCCCGCCGGTCGAGGACGAACTGCTGTACCGGGTGGTCGACGCGCTCGACGGGATCGCCGCCGAGACGGGCCGCACCGTCCCGCAGATCGCCATCAACTGGCTGCTGCGCCGCCCGACCGTGTCCTCGGTCATCATCGGCGCCCGCAACGAGGAGCAGCTGCGGCAGAACCTCGGCGCGGTCGGCTGGTCGCTGACCGACGAGCAGGTCGCCCGGCTGGACGCGGCCAGCGCCCGCACCGCGCCGTACCCGTACTTCCCCTACCGCCGGCAGGAGGCCTTCGCCCGCCTCAACCCGCCGCTCGTGGGCTGAACCGGGTAATCCGCTTGCCGTGCCGCCCGGCCTGCGGCAAGGTCCGCACCATGTCCGAACTGCACGAACCCGAACCGCACGAGCCCGAACTGCGCCGGCTCGGCTCCGACGACTGGGCGCTCTGGCGCGAGCTGCGCCTGGCCGCGCTGACCGAGGCGCCGTACGCCTTCGGCTCCACCCTGGCGGACTGGCAGGGCGCCGGCGACCACGAGGCCCGCTGGCGCTCCCGCCTGGAGATCCCCGGCGCCCTCGACCTGGTCGCGGTGCTGGACGGCCGCCCGGTCGCGATGGCCAGTGGCGTCCCGGCCGACGAGGGCGGGGCGGCCGCCGAGCTGATCTCCCTGTGGGTCGGCCCGGCGGCGCGCGGCCGGGGCGTGGGGGACCGGCTGATCGGCGCGATCGCCCGCTGGGCCGCCGAGCAGGGGTTCACCACCCTCAAGCTGGCGGTGAACCCCGACAACGGCGCGGCCATCGCCCTCTACCGCCGCAACGGCTTCGCCGAGACCGACGAGCCCGGCGACCTGATGGCCGACGGCGTGCGGCGCGAACTGATCCTGGCGAGGAAGCCCTAGGTTCGCGCCGCGGCCTTCGAACGGGCGTGGGCCGGAAGGCCGTTGGCGAGGTCTTCGACCATCAGGCGCCAGGCGATGGCGGTCGCCGCGGTGCGCAGCTGGGGGCTGCGCGGGCGGCCGGCGTCGGCGTCCAGCCGGGCGTTGAGCCAGTCCGACCAGGCCTGGGCGAGGACGCGGACCTCCTGGGAGCCGGCCTCGGTGGGGGAGAGCCGGTCGCCGTCGCGGGTGAGGTAGCCCTCGGCGGCCATCCGGTCGAAGACCGGCTCCAGGACCTCGGGCGGCACCCGCTTGCGGGCGGCGATGAGGTCCAGGGAGGCCTGGCCGACGGCCTTGGTGTGGCCGGCGACCTCCATCAGCGCCCAGGCCCCGGCCAGGTCGACCCGGGTGTCGGCGTCGTCGACGATCGAGCGGACGGTGTCGAGGTCCACGCCGCGCACGAGCTTGCCGACGGCGTACTCCAGGTGCGGGTCGGAGTCGCTGGTGGTCGGCTGGGCGAAGCCCTCGCCCATGTCGGTGGAGCCGGCCCGGGCGGTGTCCCGCAGCTGCACCTGCTTGAGGAAGAGCGCGACCACGAACCCGACCAGGGCGACCGGCACCGTCCACAGGAACACGGTGTGCAGGGCGTCGGAGTAGGCCTGGATGATCGGGGCCGCCTGCGTGGCGGGCAGCCGGTGCAGGCCCTGCGGGCTCTCGGCGGCCCGGGTGAGCAGTGCCGGGTCCGCGCCGGTGAGGTGGGTCGAGGAGGCCACGCCCCGGGCGAGTTCGGTCTTGAGGCTGTTGGCATAGATGGTGCCGAACACGGCGGTGCCGAAGGAGCTGCCGATGGTGCGGAAGAAGGTCACCCCGGAGGTGGCGGTGCCGAGGTCCGCGTAGTCGACGGTGTTCTGCACGGCGATGGTGAGCACCTGCATGCTCAGCCCGATGCCGACGCCGAGCACGAACATGTAGAGGGAGGCGAGCGCGGTGCCCGTGCCGGGTTCGAGCCGGGAGAGCAGGTAGAGGCCGACGGCCATCACCAGGGTGCCGACGATCGGGAACACCCGGTACCGGCCGGTCTTGCTGACGGCGTTGCCGCTGGCGATCGAGGCGAGCAGCAGCCCGATCACCATCGGCAGCGTCCGCACGCCGGAGACGGTCGCCGAGTCGCCGTCGACGTACTGCAGGAAGGTCGGCAGGAAGGTCAGCGCGCCGAGCATCGCGAAGCCGACGATGAAGCTGAGTACCGAGCAGACCGCGAACACCGGGTTCCGGAACAGCCGCATCGGCAGCATCGGTTCGACGGCCCTGCTCTCCACCCAGCAGAACAGCCCGAGGGCGACGGCGCCGCCGGCGAACAGGGCGATGATCACCCCGGAGCCCCAGGCGTACTCGTTGCCGCCCCAACTGGTCGCCAGGATCAGGGCGCTGGCGCCGATCGCGACGAGTGCGATCCCCAGGTAGTCGATCACCGGGCGCACCGCCGAGCGCACCGAGGGGATGGTCCGGGCGGCCGCGATCACCACCAGGATCGCGATCGGCACGTTGACGTAGAACGCCCAGCGCCAGGACAGGTGGTCGGTGAACAGCCCGCCCAGCAGCGGCCCGATCACCGTCGCCACGCCGAACACCGCGCCGATCGCGCCCTGGTACTTGCCGCGCTCGCGCAGCGGGATGACGTCGGCGATCAGTGCCATGGCCGTCACCATCAGGCCGCCCGCGCCGATGCCCTGGAGCGCCCGCCAGGCGATCAGCAGCGTCATGTTGGTCGCCAGGCCGCAGAGGAACGAGCCGGTGATGAAGACGACCGCCGAGACCTGGAAGAGCAGCTTGCGCCCGTACAGGTCGCCGAACTTGCCGGCCAGCACGGTGGCCACCGTCTCGGCCAGCAGGTAGGCCGTCACCACCCACGACATGTGCGCGGCCCCGCCGAGGTCCGCGACGATGGTGGGCAGCGCGGTGCCGACGATGGTCTGGTCGAGCGCGGCCAGCAGCATGCCGAGCACGATGGTGCCGAAGACGACGTTGCGCTGCCGGACGTCCAGCACCGGCGGGGCGGTCGGCGGGGTTTCGGTGGCGGCGTTCATGTCCTCAGCCTCCGGGGCGCCGGGGGAGGCCGCGATCGGGTTCGGCCGTCCGGGTGAGCGGCGGCGCGGGCGGCGCAGCCCGGCTGGCGGCTCCGGGGCCGCGCCGTCCACGATGGCCGTTCGGAGGGGGGCACGCGTGGCGGGCGGGCACAGCCGGACCGGGAAGCCGGACGACGGCCGGCCGCCGGGCGCGAAGCCAGACGACCGCCGGACGCCCGGAAGGTGCTCCCATGACGGCCCAACCCCCGTGCAGCACCCCGGAACAGCGGCCCGGCGCCTCCGCCGCGAGCCGGCGGGCCGAGGCGCGGCGCTGGCGGGCGCTGACGGTCTGCCTGGTCGCGGGGTTCATGACGCTGCTGGACGTCAGCATCGTCAACGTCGCCCTGCCGACCGTGCGGGCCGGGCTGCACATGTCCGACAGCGGCCTGCAGTGGGTGCTCAGCGGCTACGCGCTCGCCTTCGGCCTGGTGCTGGTCCCGTCCGGGAGGCTCGGCGACGCCCGCAGCCGCCGGGCCGTCTTCCTCACCGGGCTCGCCCTGTTCACCGCGGCCAGCGCGCTGGCCGGGGCGGCGCAGAACCAGGAGTGGCTGGTGCTGGCCCGGCTGTTCCAGGGCGCGGCCGGCGGGGTGCTGGTGCCGCAGGTCTCCGGCTTCATCCAGGTCCTGTTCCAGGGCGCCGAGCGCGGCCGGGCCTTCGGCGCGCTCGGCGCCACCATCGGTCTGTCCACCGCCGTCGGCCCGCTGCTGGGCGGCCTGCTGATCCACCTGTTCGGCCCGCAGAACGGCTGGCGCTGGGTGTTCCTGGTCAACCTGCCGATCGGCGTGGCCGCCCTGCCCATCGCCTACCGGCTGCTCCCGCCGCCCCCGCCGGCGGCCTCGCGGGCCGGGCACCGGGACTTCGACCCGGTCGGGGTGCTGCTGCTCGGTGCCGGGACGGTCGCGCTGCTGCTGCCGTTCGTCCAGGCGCAGCAGTGGCACGGCTCGACGCGCTGGTTGCTGCTGCCGCTGGCGGCGGTGCTGCTGGGGGCCTTCGTGGGCTGGGAGCGGTACTACGCGCGGGGCCGGGAGCCGCTGGTGAGCATGGCGCTGTTCGCGGTGCGCCCGTACGCGGCGGGGGTGGCGCTGTCGCTGGTGTACTTCGCCGGGTTCACCGCGATCTTCTTCATCTTCACGCTCTACCTCCAAGCGGGCCTGCACTACTCGGCGCTGACGGCGGGCCTGGCGATCACGCCGTTCGCGCTGGGCTCGGGCGTGTCCGCGGCGATCGGTGGACGGCTGGTGCACCGGCTGGGCCGCCGGTTGGTGCTGCTCGGCCTGGTGCTGGTCCTGGCCGGCCTGCTGGCCTCGGCCCTGGCGGTGCAGCTGTGGACGGGGTCGGCGATCGGCTGGGCGACGGTGCTGCCGCTGCTGGTCGCCGGGGTGGGCAGCGGGCTGGTGATCGCGCCGAACCAGACCCTGACCCTCCAGCAGGTGCCGATCGCCCGGGCGGGCAGCGCCGGCGGCGTCATGCAGACCGCCCAGCGGGTCGGCTCGGCGGTCGGCATCGCCATCGTCGGTTCGGTCTTCTTCGCCCACGCCCAGGGCCCGCGCCCGGACTGGGCGCTGGCCTTCCAACTGGGCGTGACGGTCGCGGCGGGCCTGGTCCTGGCGGCGCTGCTGGTGGCTCTGGCGGATGTGGCGGCAGGCCGCCGCGACGGGTGAGCAGCGTTTCCGGCGCCGCCGCCGGACGGCGGGTCAGTGGTCGCGGCGCTGGACGGCGACCGCGGCGACCACCACCGAGGCGAGCGCCCAGAGCGCGAACGTGGCCCAGGATCCGGCGACGGTGGCCGGGTGCGCGGAGGGCAGCGAGTGGGTCAGGTCGACCTGGGCCAGCCGGCGCCAGGCCTGGAGCGGCATGGCGTGCAGGAGGTCGGCCGACCAGCGGTAGCGCTCGTTGAAGAACGCCGGCAGGAAGAACAGCACCAGGACGGTGCCCACCACGGCTCCGGCGGTGTGCCGGATCAGCGCGCCGAGGGCGAATCCGGCGAGGGCGCAGACCGGGGCGAACAGGGCGGCGGCCGCGACGAAGCGCAGCGCGGTCGGGTCGGTGGCGGACACGCCGATGTGGGTGTCGGCGAGGACCGCCTGGCAGGCGCCGAAGGAGACGCCCGCGGTGACGGCGCCGTAGCCGAGCATGACCGCGGTCAGTACGCAGGCCTTGGCGGCGATCACGGCCCGGCGGTCCGGGACGGCCACCAGCGTGGTGCGGATCAGCCCGCTCGCGTACTCGCCGACCAGGACGAGCGCGCCGACGCTGCCCGCGACGATCATCACGACGTCGGCGGCGATCATGGTGAAGGAGTTGCCGAGCGCGACCTGCAGCATGGTCGCCGGATCGCCGTCGCCGACGGTGTAGTGGTCGTAGGTGTACCGGGCCGCCTTGAGGTTGGCGGCGATGATGAACAGGGCGCTCAGGCCCAGCACCCAGACGGTCGAACGCAGGGACCAGAACTTGATCCACTCGGCGGCGAGCAGGTCGCCGAAGCGGGCGCGTGGCCGGGGAAGGGGGCGGGGGGTGGTGGTCGCGGTGCTCATCGGGGCTCTCCGGCCAGGTAGTCGACGCTGTCGGCGGTCAGTTCCATGAACGCCTCCTCCAGGGAGGCGGTGCGGGTGGTCAGGGCGTGCAGCAACAGGCGCTGCTCCAGGGCGAGTTCGCCGATCCGGGTGGCGTCCAGGCCGGTCACGGCGAGCGCGCCGTCCGGGCCCGGGCGGACGGTGGCGCCCGCCGCGGTCAACACGGCCGCCAGCCGGTCGGGTTCGGCCGCCCGGACGGTGACGCCGGTGCGGCCGGCCCGGGCGGAGAACTCCGCCAGGCTCTCGTCGGCGATCAGCCGGCCCCGGCCGATCACCACCAGGCGGTCGGCGGTGTGCTCCATCTCGGCCATCAGGTGGCTGGAGACGAAGACCGTCCGCCCTTCGGCTGCGAGGCGGCGGAACAGGCCGCGCACCCACAGCACGCCCTCCGGGTCGAGGCCGTTGAGCGGCTCGTCGAAGAGGAGGACGGGCGGGTCGCCGAGCAGCGCGCCGGCGATGCCCAGGCGCTGCTTCATCCCCAGCGAGTAACCGCGGATCCGGCGCCCGGCGGCCTTGGTGAGCCCGACCTCGTGCAGCACCTCCTCGACCCGCGCGGCCGGGATCGCGTTGGCGCGGGCCAGCGCCCGCAGCTGGGCCGCGCCGCTGCGCCCGCCGTGGACGTCGCCCGCGTCGAGCAGGGCGCCGACGTCGCGCAGGCCGCGCGGCCGAGACCGGAACGGGCGGCCGTCGATGGTGGCGGTGCCGCCGGTCGGGTCGTTGAGGCCGAGGATCAGCCGCAGGGTGGTGGACTTGCCCGCGCCGTTGGGGCCCAGGAAGCCGGTCACATGGCCGGGCCGGACGGTGAAGGTGAGGCGTTCGACGGCGGTGGTGCGGCCGTAGCGCTTGGTCAGCTCGGTGACTTCGATCATGGGCTCAACGGTGCCGGGCGGGGCCGGGCCGCCGCATCGGACCGGCGCTGACACCGCGCGCCCCGGCTGTCACCCCCGGTCGTACAACCACGGTCCGATGACGGCGCCTCGGGCCGCCGATACGATCTTCGTATGCTTGCGACGCCCTCTCCGCCCCTGTTCCGGCGCGTTCCGCCCGAGGTCTGGGTCGGACTCGCCTGGTGCGTGGCCGCCGCCTATCCCGCCGTCCTGCTCGGCGGCAACGCCCGGTACCACGGCGGGGCCGCCGCCCACGGCGGCCTGTCCTTCACCCTGGCCACCACGGTGGTGGCCTTCGCCGGTGCCGCGCTGGTGCGCCGCCTTCCGGTGCTCGCGGTCGCCCTGCTGTTCGTCGCCGCCTTCACGGAGACCGACGGCTGGGCCGCCGACACCCAGGTGCCGCCGGCCTCCCTGCTGGCCGTGGACGTCGCGCTCTGCCTGATCACCGCCACCCGGCCGCGCCGCAGCTCGCGGGCCGCGTTCGCGCTGGTGATGAGCCTGCTCGTGCTGCACATCGGCCTGGTGCACGGCAACACCGTCGGCATCTTCACCGGCACCCACATCGGCTCCGCCGATGGCGCCGCGCTGCTCGCCCTGGTCGCCTGGCTGATCGGCCGCTCGATGCGGCAGAACCGCGAGCACGCCCAGGCGTTGAGCACCCGGGCGGCCACCGAGGCCGTCACCGCCGAACGGCTGCGGATCGCCCGCGAGATGCACGACACCGTCGCCCACACCATCGGCATCGTCGCCCTCCAGGCCGGCGCCGCCCGCCGGGTCATCGACACCCGCCCCGAACGGGCCAAGCAGGCGCTCGGCGAGATCGAGAACGCCGGCCGGGACACCCTGGCCGGGCTGCGCCGGATGCTCGTCGCGCTGCGCCAGGCCGACGGCGAGACGTCGGCGACCACCCCCCAGGGCCTGGCCGATCTCGACCGGCTGGCCGCCGCGACCACGGCCGCCGGCGTCCGGGTCGAGGTCCGGCGGCGGGGTGAACAGGGCCCGCTGCCACCGGAGATCGACCTCTCGGCGTTCCGCGTCATCCAGGAGTCCGTCACCAACGTGGTGCGGCACGCGGACACCCGCTCCTGCGAGGTCCTGGTCGACCGCCGCACGGCGGGCGAGGTGGCCGTGGAGATCACCGACCGGGGCACGGGCACCGGCACCGACCCGGGCCGGGGCACCGGCTTCGGCCTGGCCGGGCTGCGCGAGCGGGTCGGCCTGCTGGACGGCGAGTTCGAGGCCGGTCCGCGCCCCGAGGGCGGCTTCCGGGTCGCCGTCCGACTGCCGATCCCCGTGGAGGTGAATGCATGACCCGCGTCCTGCTGGTCGACGACCAGCCGCTGGTCCGGGCCGCGCTGGAGATGGTCATCACCGAGACCGCCGACGTCGAGGTGGTCGGCGAGGCCGGCACCGGCGCCGAGGCCGTCCGGCTGGCCGGTGAACTGCGGCCCGACGTCGTCGTGATGGACCTGCGGATGCCCGGCATGGACGGCATCGAGGCGACCCGCCTGATCACCGGCGGCGGTGGGCCGACCAGGGTCGTCGTGCTCACCACCTTCGACGACGACGACCACGTGTACGCGGCGCTGCGCGCCGGGGCGTCCGGCTTCCTGGTCAAGGACATGGCGCTGGACGACATCCTCGCCGCCGTCCGGGTGGTGGCCGCCGGGGACGCCCTGATCGCACCGAGCGTC
This sequence comes from Kitasatospora sp. NPDC058478, assembly GCF_042720345.1. Lineage (NCBI taxonomy): Bacteria > Bacillati > Actinomycetota > Actinomycetes > Kitasatosporales > Streptomycetaceae > Kitasatospora > Kitasatospora sp. NPDC058478. The sequence goes on from NZ_JBHXML010000020.1 coordinate 9,728, forward strand.
ACCCGCCGGCTGATCTCCTCCTTCGCGGACCAGCGGCCGGCCCCGGGCCCGGCGGCCGCCGCGTCACCGGCCGTTGCACCGGCGCCGGTCGCCGGGCCGACAGCGGCCGCCCGGCGGCTGGGCGCGATCACCGACCGGGAGCGGGAGATCCTCACCCTGGTCGGCCGGGGCCTGTCCAACACCGAGATCGCCGCCGAACTGGTCCTCAGCATCGCCACCGTGAAGACCTACATGACCCGGCTGCTGGCCAAGCTCGACGCCCGCGACCGGGTCCACCTCGTCATCCTGGCCTACGAGGCGGGCCTGGTCGCCGTCCCCGGCTGACGTCGGCGGGCTCAGCGCTTGATCGCCACGCCCGCGTACATCGCGATGTCCTGGTCGCGGATCGGCGCGGCCCCGGCGTCCGGGCGCCAGTGGTGGACCAGGGTGACGCCGGGGTCGAGGAGGTCGTAGCCGTCGAAGAAGGCCGCGGTCTCCTTCTGGTCGCGGATCTGCAGCGGGATGCCGCGCGCGTTGTACTCCCGGCCGACGCCGCCCACGCCCACCGGGTCGGTGTCCCCGGTGAACACGGTCAGGGCGAGGAAGCTGCCGGGCGCCAGGGCGTCCATGAAGCGGCGCACGATGCCCTGCGGGTCGTCCTCGTCGAGCACGAAGTGGACGATGGCGATCAGCGACAGCGCCACCGGCTGGGAGAAGTCGAGGACCTCGCGCAGCCGGGGGTTCTGGATGATCGACTCCGGGTCGCGGAAGTCGGCGTCCACGTAACAGGTGCGGCCCTGCGACGTGCTGGACATCAGGGCCCGCGCGTGGGTGAGCACGATCGGGTCGTTGTCGACGTAGGCGACCCGCGCGTCCGGGGCGATCGACTGGGCGATCTCGTGGACGTTGGGCGAGGTGGGGATGCCGGTGCCGATGTCCAGGAACTGCCGGACGCCGTACTCCTCGGTGAGGTGGCGGACGGCGCGCTGCATGAAGTCGCGGGTGGTGCGCATGGAGATCGGCAGCGACGGCCAGGCCTGCACCGAGGCGTGCGCGGCGACGCGGTCCGCCTCGAAGTTGGTCTTGCCGCCGATGAGGTAGTCGTAGACCCGCGCCGAGTGCGGTACGTCCATCCGCAGATCCACCGACGGGTACTCCTCCTGCGGACCGCGCCCTGCCCGGACCTCGTTCGACATGCTCGTCCTCCCGTTGCTGGGGTTCCGTCACCGGCCGCCCTGGTGGCGGGCCTTGGTGCGCATGGTAACGGTGTTCCGGGACGACAAGATGACCATCTCTTGGGGTTAAGGCCCCCTTAAGGGCGCATCCTAGGGCTGGGCCGCCGGGCTGCCGGTGGCGGTGGAGCCGCTCTGCCCCGGGAGGAGCGGGTGGTGTCCGTACGATCGACCGGCGGCGGCCAGTTCGAGCGCGGCGCCGGTCCAGGCGGCACCGAACGCCCAGGTCGAGAACCACTCGCACAGGTACAGCGGCCGGACGGCCCAGTCCGTGCCGACGCCGGCCACCCCGGCGACGACGGCGAGCAGCAGGAGCACCAGGATCAGCACCCCGGCCGCCAGGTAGGCCCGGCTGACCCAGGACGGCTGGGTGGAGCGCGGGTTGCGGAAGGAGTACACGCAGAACATCGCCAGCACGAAGAGCAGCAGTCCGGCGAAGGCGTAGTGCAGCAGGCCGACCGCGCTCTGGAACGAGGTCGCGCCCTGCGGCGCGGTCGGGCACAGGGCGACCCCGAGCGCGAACACGCCGGCGGCGGTGCTCCAGCGGTCGTCCCGGCGGTCGAAGCGGTAGCAGATCAGGAACACCCCGAGCGCGCACAGGCCGCCCACGAAGAGGTTCCGGGTGCTGGTGTAGTACGAGCCGCTCATCGAGGCCGGCCAGAATCCCGCCGTGCTCTGGCCCCTGAGCTCGGCGAACAGCCAGTTCCCCAGGGGGAGTGCGAGCGGCAGCAGGATGCCGATCAGTCCGACGCCGAGTCGTAGGAAGGTGATGGTCCGTTCGTCCTGGTTGGTGCCTCCCCGGGCGACGACCGCGTCGCGCTCCGGGGCTTCCGCCGTCCGCCGTTCGTGGGTCACGGACGCCTCCTTGCCCTCTGCACTATGAGCAGCTGTCAGCTGGTGTACCCACGGTGCGGCCCCTGTCCACACCACCTGAACGGGCGGTTTGAAGACGGACCCCAGCGGCGTGACGGGGGTCAGCCGGTGGGGCTGGCGGACCTGGCGATGAGGGAGTTGAGCAGGGCCGCGCCGCGCTCGGCGTCGTCGACGCTCACGGCGAACTCGCGCCCGCGCCGGGTGCGGACCACCAGGCAGACGCCGCGGCGCAGCATCACGGTGGTGCCGAGGCCGTTGACGCGGTAGCCCCAGCCGCCGGCCTGGGCGGGGGTGCGCAGCTCGGCGCGGGCCGAGTCGAGGTCGGCGGGGGACCAGCGCCGGCTGGGCCAGCCGAACGGGCCGAAGTCGACGGACAGGCCGTCGGCGGTCACCCGGGTCGTGACCGAGGAGCAGCCGAGCGTGATGACGGAGGTGGAGGCGAACGGCACGATCAGCGACCAGTTGAGCGCGATCAGCCCGCTGGCCGGCGCCAGCACGGCGCCCAGGGCGCCCAGGGCGAGGACGGCCGAGGCCAGTTGCAGCCACGCGTTGGCGGCTCGGGAGAGCCAGACCAGGTGCTCGCCCGGCGCGGCCGTCAGCGTCGGCGCCCCGGCCGTCGGGCGCGCCCCGGCGGGGTGGTCGACGTGCGGGCGGACGGCCAGCCAGGTCAGCAGGCCGGCCAGGCCCGCCGCCACGACCAGGACGACCACCTCGAAGCCCATCGGCGCGGCCTCCTGCCAGCGCGCGCGGTCCAGGTTGGCGTGCACGATGGAGGTCTGCGCCCCCGTCAGGAGCACTCCGCCGGCCGCCAGCGCCGCCCCGATGGCACCGCGCGCCGTCCCGGCCCGGAACCGGAGGGTGGCTGCGGCGGCCAGCACCAGCACCAGCCAGACCGCCGCCGGGAACAGCGCGGCCGCCGTCAGTGACATGGAGCCGTCCGGGTCCTGCCCGCCCCAGTGGGTGGCGAGCGGGTCCGGCAGCCGGTGGCGCGCGGCCCACGGCAGCGCGATCAGCAGGGCCAGGACGCCCGCCGACCAGGCCACCGCGCCCCAGAACGCGCCGCGCCCCGCCCCGGGCTCCCGGTGCTCCTTCGCTATGAGCTTCCCGTCCGTCACGACATCCCCCTGATCATGTCCACGAGATCGTTCCTGCTGTAGCCGGCCCGGGCCGCATCGGCAACCAACTGCCGTACCCGCTCGGCCAGTTCGGAGCGCGTGTCGGCGTCCTCGGCGACCGTGACGCCACGGCCCCGGCGGAACTCCAGCACGCCCTCGTCGCGCAGCGTGCGCAGCCCGCGCAGGACGGTGTTGGTGTTCACCCCCAGCGCCCGGGAGAGCTCCCGGGCCGGTGGCAGCCTGTCCCCGGGGGCGCACTCGCCCTCGGCGACGGCCCGCCTGATCGCGCCCGCCACCTGCTCGTGCAGGGGGCGGGCGTCGCCGGTGTCCAGCTTCAGCAACATGGTGCTAATGACGATAGCACCATCCAGATCTCTCGTCGGCCGCCTCGCGTGCCCCGCCACTCCGGTGGAGCGCCCGCCCCCTCGCGCACCCCGGCGCCCCGGCGGAGCATGGACACCGAGGAGGTGGCGGCACGGCGGTGAGCGGACGACTGCGGGTGTTCCTGGGGGCTGCGCCGGGGGTCGGCAAGACGTACGCCATGCTCGCCGAGGGCCGCCGGCTGCGCGACGACGAAGACCTCGACGTCGTCGTCGGACTCGTCGAGACCTACGGCCGCCGGGGCACCGAGCACCAACTCGGGGACCTGCCCGTACTGCCCCGCCGCACCGTCGGCCACCGCGGCACCACCCTCACCGAACTCGACGTCGACGCCCTGCTCGCCCGCCGCCCGCAGCTCGCGCTCGTCGACGAACTCGCCCACACCAACGCCCCCGGCGGCCGCCACCCCAAACGCTGGCAGGACGTCCGGGAACTCCTCGACGCCGGCGTCGACGTGGCCACCACCGTCAACATCCAGCACCTGGAGAGCCTCAACGACGTCGTCGAACAGATCACCGGCGTCGCCCAGCGCGAACGGATCCCCGACGAGGTGGTCCGCGCCGCCGACCGGATCGAACTCGTCGACCTCAGCCCGCAGGCCCTGCGCACCCGGATGGCCCAGGGCGCGATCTACCCGCCCGACCGGATCGACGTCGCCCTCGACCACTACTTCCGGGCCGGCAACCTCGGCGCCCTGCGCGAACTCGCCCTGCTCTGGCTGGCCGACCGGGTCGAGGAGGAACTCGCCGACTACCGCGCCCGGCACGGCATCCGGGCGCCCTGGGAGACCAAGGAACGCATCGTCGTCGCCCTCAACGGGGCCCCGCAGGGCGAGCACCTGATCCGCCGCGGCGCCCGCACCGCCACCCGGGTGCACGGCGACCTGATCGGCGTGCACGTCCGGCCCGACGACGGCGCCACCGTCCACGAGCCGCCCGCCCTCGCCGGCCAGCGCGCCCTGCTGCACGAACTCCACGGCGGCTACATCGAGGTCGACGGCAACGACGCCGCCCGCGCCCTGGTGGACTTCGCCCACGCCGAGAGCGCCACCCAGATCCTGCTCGGCCCGACCAGCCGCAGCCGCCTGCGCGAACTGGTCTCCGGCTCGGTGATCAACCGCGTCATCCGGCTGGCCGGCCCGATCGACGTCCGGGTCGTCCCCCCGCCCCAACCCGGCCTGCTGGCCGTCCCGCCCGCACCCCGGCGCCGCCGCCCGGCCGCCGTCCCGCCGCGCCGCCGGCGCCTGGCCTGGCTGGCCGGCCCGGCCGCAACGGCCGCCCTGGCCTGGGCGCTCTCCCCGCTGCGCGACTCGCTCGCCCTCCCCGGCGCCCTGCTCTGCCTGCTGCTGGTCGTCGCCGCCACCGCCCGGCTCGGCGGCCTGCTGCCCGCCGCCGCCAGCACCGCCGCCGGGGCGCTCGCCGCCGACTACTTCTTCACCGCGCCCTGGCACAGCCTCGCCGTCACCCGCGGCGCCGACCTCGCCGCGCTGCTGCTCTTCCTCGCCGTCGCCGGGATCATCGCCCACCTCATCGACGGCCTCACCCGCCGCTCCCAGCAGGCCGACCGGGCCCGCGCCGAAGCGGCGGTGCTGGCCCGGCTGGCCGGCGCGGCGGTCGAATCCGGCGCCCGCGCAGTGCCCGACCTGGTCGCCGACCTGCGCCAGGTGCTCGGCCTGGAGGGCGCCGTCGTCCTGGTCCGCACCGGCCGGCTCTGGCGCCCCACCGCCGCCTCCGGCACCGCCCTCCCGCAGCGCCCCGAAGAGGCCTCGCTCGCCGTCGACCTCGGCCCGGACGCCGTCCTGGCCCTGCGCGGACCGGCGCTCACCGAGCAGGACACCCGACTGCTCGGCCCCTACGTCACCCAGCTGCGACTGGCCCGGGAACGCGAACGGCTGGCCGCCCAGGCCGCCGCCGCCGAGACCCTCGCCCACACCGACGCCCTGCACACCGCACTGCTGGAGGCCGTCGGACAGGACCTGCGCGCCCCGCTCGCCGCGCTGCGCCGCGAGGCCGCCGACCTGCCGGGGCCGCCGGGGCGGCGGATCGCCGCCGAGGTACGGCGGATGGAACGCCTGGTCGCCGACCTGCTGGACCTCGACCGGCTGCGGGCCGGCGAGCAACCGGTGCTGCTGCGCCCCACGGCGCTGGCCCCGGTGCTCGCCGCCGCGCTGGCCGCCCTGCCCGCCCTGCCCGCCGAACAGCGCGACGTGCGCCTCGCGCTCCCGGACGGCCTGCCGCCCGTGCTCGCCGACGCCGGGCTGCTGGAACGCGCCCTCGCCGACGTCCTGGCGGGGGCCGGCAGGCCCGCCCTGGTGGACGCGGGCGCGGTGGCCGGGCGGATCCACCTCCGGGTGAGGGCCCCTGGCCCGGCCGTCGACGGTGCCGGCCTCACCGTGGCGCGGGGCTTCGTCGAGGCGATGAACGGCGAGCTCACCGTCGAACCGTCCCCCGCCGGCGGCACCGCCTACATCCTCGACCTCGCCCGCGCCCCGGCCTGACGCCACGGCTGATCGCCCGCGATCCGGCATCCGGGGCACCGCGCCGCCGCGCGGCTCCCGGCTTCCGCCGCGTTCCGGCTCCCGGCTTCCTGGCTCCGCCGAACGGGTGAAACCAGGTGTCGGCGGGAGGCAGGCGGGCGGTCGGCGTATGGAGCGCGTTGGGAAGGCGGCCCGGGGCGTCAGGAAGGCGTCAAGGACGGGCGGCGGGCGGCCGGCGCGGCGGTTGGGTGGAGGACGACACACCAGGTGACACACCGGGCGAGACGCCGGGCGACACGCCGGGTACCGGAACGACGACGCGAGGACGGACCATGCACGGCAACGGGCGGCACCAGGGCAGCGGCACCGGCAGGGTGGTGGTCGGGGTCAGCGGATCGCTCGGCAGCCTCGCCGCCCTGCACCGCGGCGTGGCGGAAGCCCGCAGCCGTGGCGCCGAAATCGTCCCGGTACTCGCCTGGGAGCCGCCCGGCGGCGAACTCGGCTACCGCCGCTCGCCGTGCCCGCCGCTGCTCGCGGCGGTGCGGGAGGCGGCCGAACAGCGGCTGCGGGACGCCCTCGACGCGGCGTTCGGCGGCGCCGACCCCGGCGTGCCGCTGCGCCCGCTGGTGATCAGGGGCGAGACCGGGCCCGCCCTCGTCCAGGCCGCCGACCGGCCGGACGACCTGCTGGTTCTCGGCCAGAGCGGCGGTCTGCTGCGGCGTCGGTTGCGGCGCTCGGTCACGGCGCACTGCGCGCGCGAGGCGGGCTGCCCGGTGCTGACCGTCCCGGTGCCCGAGCTGCTGCACGACCTGGAGGCGCTGCACCGGCGCACCCGGTGGCACCTGCCGGTCGGCCCGGCGCCCGAACTCGTCGTCGCGAAGGGGTAGGGCGTGCGGATGTACGCGGCCCGGCCGGGCGGGCGGCGCTACCACCCGGTCCTGGAGCGGCTCTCCGCCCCGACCTCGGGCACGGTGGCCCTGCTCGCCGGCGGCGTCCTGGCGATGGGCCTCGGCGGGCTCGGCGAACTGCACTCCGGTGGGCTCGCCTACGTCGCCTACCTCGGCCTGTGCGCGATCCTCGGCGGCTTTTCCCGGCCCCGGGCGGCGCCGCTGATCGGACTGGCGGCCTGGCTGTGCTGCAACGCCTTCGCCGAGCACCGGCACGGCGAACTGGGCTGGGCCGGGCCTTGGCCGGAGGGCTCGCACTTCGCGATGTTCACCGCCACCGCCCTGCTGGTGGCCCTGCCCACCACCCTGCCGCGCCGGACGGTCCGGGTGGCGCGGCTGCGCCTCGACCAACTCGGGTGAAACCCCGCAGACGGTCCCTCACCGGCCTTCGGGCCGGCGGGCGGACCACGCCGAGACCAGGGCTCCGGCCGGTACTCCGGAGCCCTCGGCAACCGGTGGAAAACAGGTAGGAGGCGCGCGGCGCCGTGGCGGCGGAGCGGTCGCCGTTCGGACAGCGGGCCCGCCGAGCCAGGCGGGCACCGCCGCGACCGCACCACGGCCCGCGCCGCGCGTCGTCCGTCCAGTCCGGAAGCCCGGAAGCCCGGAAGCCCGGAAGCCCGGAAGCCCGGCAACCCTGCGCCCAGGCCGCCTGCTCGCCGCCCCCGGGCCGCCCGCCGAGGGCGGCGTTACGCTGAGACGACCAGATCGGTCCTCGCGGCCCCCGCTGCGCACTCAAGGGGGTGGGGCCAGTGCCGGCGTCCCCGACCAGCCCCCCGACCGGCGGTCCGAGCGACCGTCCGACGGGTTCCGGTGCGGGCGAGAAGGGCCTGAAGAGCGGCGCCCTGGGCCTGCTGTCCTCGGTGTGCATCGGTCTCGCCTCCACCGCCCCCGCCTACAGCCTGGCCGCGACCCTCGGCATCGTCGTGGTCGGGGTCGGCCTCCAGGCGCCCGTCGTCACCGTCCTGGCGTTCATCCCGATGCTGCTGATCGCCTACGCCTACAAGGAGCTCAACGCCGCCGACCCGGACTGCGGCACCACCTTCACCTGGGCCGCCCGGGCGTTCGGCCCGCGCACCGGCTGGATGGGCGGCTGGGGCATCGTCGTCGCCGACGTCATCGTGATGGCCAACCTGGCGCAGATCGCCGGGGTGTACGGCTTCCGGCTGGTCGGCCTGGACTCGCTCGCGGGCAGCCGGGTGTGGACGACCAGCGCCGGGGTGCTGTGGATCGTCCTGATGACCGCGATCTGCTACGTCGGCATCGAGCTGTCCGCCACCCTCCAGCGCCGGCTGCTGGCCGTCGAGGTGGTGATGCTGGTCGCCTTCTCGCTCACCGCGCTCGTCAAGGCGTACGGCTCCGCCGCGCCCCCGACGGCCATCCCCGTCGACGCGTCCTGGTTCAACCCGTTCAACGTGCCCTCGACCTCGGCGTTCACCGCCGGCATGCTGGCCGCGGTCTTCATCTACTGGGGCTGGGACACTGCCGTGTCCGTCAACGAGGAGACCGCCGACTCCGCGCGCACCCCCGGCCGCGCGGCCGTCATCTCCACCGTGCTGCTGCTCCTCATCTACGTCCTGGTCGCGACCTCGGCGCAGTCCTTCGCCGGGGTCGGCACGGACGGCATCGGGCTCGGCAACCCGGCGCACTCGGGGGACGTGCTGTCCGGCCTGGGTGACGCGGTGTTCGGCACCACCGGGATCGGCGCGGTGCTCAGCCGGCTGCTGATCCTGATGGTGCTGACCTCGGCCGCCGCCTCCACCCAGACGACGATCCTGCCCACCGCCCGCACCACCTTCTCGATGGCCACCCACCGGGCCATCCCGACCGGCTTCGCCCGGGTGCACCCGCGCCACCGGACCCCGACCTGGTCGACGGTCGCCATGGGCCTGGCGTCGATCGCCTTCTACGTCCTGCTCACCGCGATCAGCGGCAACGTGCTGGCCGACTCGATCGCCTCGGTCGGCCTCGGCATCGCCTTCTACTACGGCCTGACCGGCTTCGCCTGCGTCTGGTACTACCGCCGGGTCCTCACCCGCAGCGTCCGGGACTTCGTCTTCAAGGGCGTGCTGCCGCTGGCCGGCGGCCTGATGCTGCTGTACTTCTTCGCCTACGGCGCCTTCGACGTCTACGCCGACCCGGACTACGGTGCCACCTCGATCGACCTGCCGGGCATCGGCCGGGTCGGCGGGGTGACGGTGATCGGGCTGGGCGCGCTGCTGCTCGGCGCGGTGCTGATGCTGGTGCAGCGGCTGGTGCAGGGGTCCTGGTTCCGCCACCCGGACGTCCCGGTGAGCGCCGCCGACCCGGCCTCCGCGCCCTGAGTCCAGAACCGGCCGGTTCTGACGTTTCCCTGACGCGCAGTCACGTGTAAAGGGCGAGCAAAGCAGGCATATAGTTCGGGCAAAGCATCGTGGTGGGAGGGCTCGGATGGAGACGACGCTGGAACCGGACTGGCGCACGCTCGGCGTCCTGGGCGCGGCCCGGGGCGCGCGCGGCGGGGGTGACGGCCGCCTCGGGACGGAACACCTGCTGGCCGCCGTCGCCGGGGCGAAGGGCCCGGCCGGTGAGGCCCTGTCGGCCGCCGGGGCGACCGCGACCGCCCTGCTCGCCGTCCTGCGAGACCGCCAGGGCGGGGTCGACACGGCACGCTGGGGCTCGGACGACGGGGCCGGTGCGAGCGTGCCGGCCCGCGACGTGCTCGGCCCGACCGGGGAGCGCGGCCTGCTGCTCAGCGGCGCCGCCGCCCGCGCCCTGGCCGGCGCCATGGAGCGGGCCCGGCAAGACGGCGAGCGGAAGTTCAGCGCAGAACACCTGTTGCGCGCCCTGCTCGCCGATCCGCACGCCCGGGCCGCCGAACTGCTGCACGCGGCGGGCGTCGCGCCGGGAGCGGTACTGGAGCGACTGGCGGTGCCCGCCGGCCCCGACGTGCCGGACGGTCCCGGTGCCCCGGGCGCCCCCGACGACCTGGACGACCTCGACCCGCTGCTGCGCCCCACCCGGGACGCGCTGCTCGGCCGCACGCCGTACCGGCTGCCGCGCTGGAAGCGGCTGCTGGTGCCCGGCTTCGCCAAGATGAACATCGCGGTCGCGCCGATGGCCTGGGTCCGGCTGGAGGTCGACGGGCAGGCGCAGCGCCTCGGCCGCCGTGCGCCCGGCACCGAGCACGTGCTGCTGGCCGTTCTCGCCGTGCACGAAGTGGCGTGCCGGCAGCCGCAGTTGGCCGGCGAGGGCGGCGCGGACCCGGCCGAGCGGCACGCGGGCGGGGTGCGGCTGGCCCGGCTCGGCCTGGACTACGCCCGGGCCCACGCGGCGCTCACCGCCGGGCGGGTGCCGCTCGCGGCCGACCCACGAGCGGTCGAGGCCTACCTCTCCGGCGCCACGGACAGGCAGGGAACCGGGCCGCTGGTGGAGACGCTCCTCTCGGAGGAGACCCGGGCCCGGCGGCTGGTCGAGGCCCTGTGCGGAGATCGGCTCGATCGCCCCTGATTACTACTGAACGGCGTTGGGACTAGGGGCTCTCTTTCGGATCACGTCGGATCAGCGCGCGGCGTCGGAGTGCGTGCATCGCAAGGCGGAGGAGGGAGTCCATGCGGAGTATCGGCGACCGACGACAACGCGGCGAGGTGCGTGCTCCGGCGTCGCGCGCCCGGCGTGATCCGAAAGAGAGCCCCTAGACCGCGGGGACCATCCCGAGCAGCTCGCTCAGGCGGCGGACCGTGGCGGGCGACTCGCGGTGCAGGCCGGCGACGTCGAGGCCCTCGTCTCCCAGGATCATCAGCAGCGCCTGCTCCCCGATCGCCAGCACCACGACGTAGCCGCTGTTGCAGCGGGTGACCACGTCGCGCAGGCCGCCCACGCCGACCTCGGCCGCGGTGCGCCGGCCGAGGCCGAGCATGGCGGCCGACAGGGCGGCGGCCGACTCGGGGTGGACGGCGGCCGTGTCGGCGGCCACCAACAGGCCGTCAGTGGTGGAGATGACACTCTCCGAGATGCCCATGACCCGGTCGCGGAGGGACTTCAACTCGTCGACCAGCACGGCGGTCGGTGTCTGGCTGCTCATGGTGCGCTCTTCTCGCTCTGCTCGGTCGTCTCGGTACGCGCGGTGTGTTCGGCGCGGTGTGCGTTCGGTGGACCCTCGGAAGCGGCCGCCGCTCCCTCGGATCGGGCGGGCAGGCCGCCGGGGCCGCCCGGACCACCCGCGCCGCGTCCGCTGCGGACGCGGCGCGGCAGCGGCCCGGTGTCGGCCGGCGGCGGTTCGCCCGTCGGTATGCGCGGGGCCACGCTCGGTGCCAGGGGAGTGGGGTGCGCCGGTTCCCGGTGGAGCAGGTGCCGGGCGTCCATCCGTACGACGTCGAGGAGCACCGCGAACACACCGCGTCCCAGGGCGAAGCCGAGGTCGCGCGCGGTGCGGCGGCCGGTGGCGGCGGCCAGGATCTCCCGGTAGCGGACCGGGATCCGCAGCGCGCCGGATTCGGCCCGGGCGGCAGGACGGATCCGGATGCGGGCCAGTTCGCCGGGCGGTCCCCAGAGGCGGGTCAGCAGGGCCGTCCGCCGGGCGGTCTCCTCGAAGAGCTGCTCCGGCTCGATGCCCGGGCGCAGCGCGATCCTGGCAGGCGGCGCCGCCTCGGACGTCTCCCAACTGCCGGGCGGGCTCAGCACCAGGGCGAAGGCCCCGTCGAAGGCGGCGGCGGCGCAGACGGCTTCGAGCTCGGCGGCGCCGATCGACCCCTGAGCCACCAGGGCCGCGCCGAGGTCGCCGCCCCAGGTCGGGGGAGCGTCGGCCGGCCGGCCGACGGACGCGGCCGTCTCGGCGGACGCCCACTCCTCCTCGCCGACGCGCCGGGACTTCAGCAGCAGGGTCGCGGCGGTCGGGGCCCCGGGGGTCTCGATCGCGGCGACCAGACCCTGCTCCAGGTGGATCGTGCCGCCCGGTGCGCTGGAGACGGTGACCGAGCCGGTGAACTCCGTCCGGCGCAGCGCGAGCAGCAGCGCGGGCACGTTGCGCGCGGTGGGCGGAGCCGGCGTCGTGGGAGCTGCGGGCATGGCGGGCGGCGCCGTGTCGTGGGACGGGTCGGTCATGCCAGCAAGTCCTGCGCGCGGTCGGCGGTCTGGCGGACGGCCAGCGCCAGGTTGGTCCGTTCCCGGTCCAGCACGGTGGCCAGCAGCAGGGGGTCGCCCATCCGGGACACCACCTGGACGACCTGGTGATGGCGGGTGCTGGTGACCACCAGGCTCTCCAACTCGCTCTCCGCCCCTGCCTCGTACAGCCGCTCGCCGATCAGGTTGGTCAGCTCGGCGAGTTCGGCCCCGGTCCCGAGCAGCCGGTGGTCCCCGGCGGACTGGTAGCTGAGACCTGTGACGGCGTCGACGAGCGCGGCACCGACCACTCCGGGGGAGCCGAGCACATCGGAGAGAGAAGCTTCGAGTGCGCGCACCAGTACCCCTTCACATTCTGAACCCCGGTAGCGTACTTTATTCCATCATTTTCACGAGGCGACCACAACCGGTGACTTCTTGCTATTTTGTTCCTGCACACGGGAGTTCTGCCCGGAAGTCACGCAAAGGACGAACAGCGTATGAACATTGACGACGCACTCAAGGACGCGATGGCCATCGAGGGGGCCATCGGAGTGGCCGTGGCCGACTACGAGAGCGGTATGTCGCTCGGGTCCCTCGGCGGGGGGCAGCAGCTCGACCTGGAGATTGCGGCCGCCGCCAACACCGAGGTCGTTCGTGCGAAGATACGCGCCCTGGCCGCGCTGTCGATCGACGATGTCATCGAGGACATCCTGATCACCCTCGGCACCCAGTACCACCTGATCCGCCCGCTGACCCGTAGTCACGGCTCGCTCTTCCTCTACCTGGCGCTGGACCGCTCGCGCGGCAACCTTGCGCTCGCCCGGCACGGTCTCAAGCGCATCGAGGCCGCTCTCGACGTCTAGCCGAGGCCGGGCCGGCGGCCCGGGTGTCCGCGCCCCGTCCGGAAGGCCCGTCCGGAAGGCCCGCGCGGGCCGCGTTTCGCGCGTGGAATTCCGGGCGGAGCGAATGCGGGGCGTGACGAACCGACTACGGGGATCCGTCCGTGGGAATCGGGCCGCGAATATCGCGGGTGTGCGCCGACCATGGAAATGCGTGACTTTCCGATGACTGGGCGTCATATTCGCCCCGGCTGTTCCGGCCGGTGACGGAGCGCCGGAATACCGTGGTCGAACCGCCGGAGCGCCGGTGTTTCGGCGGTGCCGCGGAACCGGCTCGACCATGCCGCGCGCGGCACGAAGGCGCGCCGCCGAGCCGCCGCGCCGGACGGCAGGGGAAGCGGGGGAGCCCGATGGGTACCGCCGACGTCCAGCGCCAACGCCGTTCAGTTACTGAGGTTCTCAGGGCCGAGTCGGTGGAGCGAGTGACGGGCCGGTGCCGGCCGGACATCCCTCGATGAGGGGTGGCTGGAGCTGGATGTGTCGCAGGCCCCGGCGGAGGGTGCGGGTGAGGTGGTCGGCGTCGGTGAAGGCGGTGTTCGCCATCGGGCCGCCACGAAAACCTCAGTAGACTGATCGCTTCTTGATCATTTCCCGGTCGCCGCCGGTCGCCGCCGGTTGCTGCTGGTAGTTGCCGGTTGCCGGTGATCGCCTCTGATCCGCGAAAGGAATGGAGCATGCACGTCACCCTCGCCGAGGAGCTGATGCTGTTGTCGCTGGACGACAAGTCCGGTGCTGCGAAGGCGGGTACGACCGCCGGCTGGGCGGTGGCGGGCGGGTTCCTCGCGGACCTCGCGCTGGCCGGGCGGGTCGTGGTGGACGACGGCCGGCTGACCGTCACCGACCGCACGCCGACCGGCGAGCCCCTGCTCGACGGGCGTCTCGACCGGCTCGCCGAGTGGGCGGAGCGCAAGGGCGCCGGAAAGGCCAAGCCGGCCGAGTGGCTGGCCAAGGACCAGCCGACGGCGATCCGGGACACCGTCCAGCGGCTGTGCGAGCGCGGCCTGGTCGTCGAGGAGCGCCACCGCGCCCTCGGCCTCTTCCCGGTCCGCCGCTACCCGGAGGCGGACGGCTCCGTCGAGCGCGCCCTGCGCGCACGCCTGGCCGCCGTGGTCCTGGACGGCGCCGAACCGGACGTCCGCACCGCCACGTTGATCGCCCTCCTGCATACCGCCCGCCTGTACAAGGTGGCCTTCCCGGAGCAGCCCCGCAAGCAGGTCGAGCCGCGCTTCGCGGAGATCGCCGAGGGCGACTGGGCGGGCGAGTCCGTCGGCCAGGCGATCCGGAACATGCAGGCCGCCGTGGCCGCCATCGCGGCCGTCACCATCGCCACCACGGCCGCCACCACCGTCATCACCTGAGCCGGCAACGGCGCCGGGCCCGCCCCACGACTCGGTTCTGATGAACGTCGCAACCGTCGGGCAGCCTCACAGAACGGCGACCGCCAGCGTGATCGCGGCCAGCACCATCAGCAGCCCGAGCGCCACGAAGCCGTACTCCAAGGGCCTGCGTTCGCGGCCGTCCACCAGGACCTGCCGGGGGTCGGCCGGGTCGTAGCGGACCTGCACGTGGCCGCCGTCCGGCAGCGGGTGGCGTGGGGTGGACGGGACGGGCGAGAAGACCTCCACCACCCGGCCGTCCTCGGTCTCGAACTGCAGCAGCGGGCGCGGTGGCAGCGCGCGGTCCTCCGGGGCGGGGACGCGGGCGCGCACCAGGGCCTGGGCCGGGACGCCGACCCGGCGCAGCCGCCGCAGGTCGCGCAGCCCGACCACCCCGGCGAGGTAGGCGACCACGCCGCCCAGCCCGCCGAACACCACCACGGCGAATCCGGCCGTCCCGCCCACCGCGCCTCCCTGTCCGAATCGCCCCCGGACACCCCAGTATTGCCGACAGCAGGCACTCCTGACGCCCGGAACCCGCCCAGTTCACGGCGGAGCCCCGCCACTCCGGAAAAGGCGTGACGGGGCCTCCTCTCTCCGCACAGGATCGCGGCACCGTACGGTCTTGCCCGGGACGCACTGTTGGGGTCAGTATCGATCACGGCTTGGTCCTCCTGTCGGCGTGCGGACGTGGCTCGTCCGACCGACAGGTGCACCGACCGAGTCCGTCCGCGACCGCAGACGGCGATCCCATCGGGACGGCGCGATGCGCCGGAGGTCGGGAATGGCCGCGACGTACGATCGCGGTGAAGGCGAAGCGCCAGGCCGAGAGTCCGGCACCGGTGTGAGGGAGGGGCCAGGATGTTCGGTTCGCGGAAGAAGCTCAACGATCTGATGGCGCAGCTCAGGCCCGACCTGAGTCGGGAATCGCTCGGTGTCGGGCCCGACTTCCCGGGCGTCGCCCCGAACCCGTTCCTGAGCAGTGAGGCACGGAAGCGCAATGCGGAACTGCGTACGGGGGCGCTTGCGCTCGGCGTTCTCGTCGACTGGCGGGAGGTCAACAGCAATCCACGCGTGGTCCTGATGCTCGACGTGGAGACCGCCGGCGGCATCTCGTTCCGCGGTATCGCGGACGAAGACCTCACGATCACCGAGCTCACCCGACTCGCTCCGGGACAGACGTTCCCCGTGCGCTACCGGCCGGCCGTCATGGACCACTACGTCGCCCTCGCCCGGGACGCGGACCCCGACCACGTGCAGCAGCTCGCTGACGAGATCGCGAGCCGCAAGCGGACCTGACCTGAAGTCATTGGCCGGATCCCTGGAAGCCTCTTGAAGATCTTGCTCTGGCTGCCCAAGCCGGGCGCGCTTTCAACATCTTCGGCAGGTAGCGGTCAGCCAAGAGACCCCGCCACTCCGGAAAGGGATGGCGGGGTCTCAGGGCAGCGCGCGTACGTCAGACGTCGCCGAACTCGCCGGTACGGACAGCGGAGACGAAGGACCGCCAGGCGTCAGCCGGGAAGATCAGGGCAGGGCCCTCGGGGTCTTTGGAGTCACGGACGGGCAGGGAGTCAAGAAAGCCTGGCGCAACCTCAAGGCAGTTCCCACCTTGTTGGCTGTAGCTCGACTTCACCCACGACGCCGTCGTCAAATCGGTGTCAGCCACGAGAGTCCTTCCAAGCAGCACGTATCAATTCGAGAGTCGCCAACTCCGCCAGCGCTCCAACCTGTGGGCGATCGTATCGCCTGCGCCAGTCAAGTGGCCTGACGTCGTCCCGCTCCACGTGCCCCCGACCCTCCGACTCGGAGTAGCCAAAGAGGGAGCCGTCGGGGAGCGTGAGCAGCTGCACAGGTGAGACGAATGGGCGATGCTCGCCCATGCTGAACGGCGCCACCTGAAGGACAACGTTCCCCCGCTCGTACTGTTGCTCAAGCTTCTCGAACGAACACCACCACGGCGAATCCGGTCGTCCTGCCCACCGCGCCTCCCTGCCCGTATCGCCCCCGGACATCCCAGTATTGCCGACCGTAGGCAGTCCTGACGCCCTGAACTGCCCAGTCGACGGCGGGGCCCCGCCACTCCGGACAAAGGGGTGGCGGGGCCCTCAGGGCAGCGCGTGTACGTCAGACGTCGCCGAACTCGCCGGTACGGACGGCGGCAACGAAGGACGCGAAGCCACCGGGGGAGAAGGCAAGGGCCGGGCCCTCGGGGTCCTTCGAATCGCGGACGGGGACAACACCGGGGACGTTGGCGGCCACCTCTACGCAAGCGCCGCCGTTGTTGCTGTAGCTGGACTTGAACCATGCGGGTTCGGTCACTGGATTTCCTCTCGCAGCTTGCTGATCAGCGCCACGGATGCGGCCTGCGGTAGCGCCTCTACCTGTAGATGATGGTAGGCCGTGAGCAGAGGCCGCACCGCTTCGGGATCACGTTCATACGAACCCTGCTGGGCTGACTCCGAGTATGCAGTGACCGAGTGATCCGGTAGCCCCAACAGGTAGATCGGCAAGTCCAGACTGCGGACTGCGCCCATAGAGTACGGCGCGATCTGGAGGGTCACGTGGGGAAGCGCTGCGATAGCGATTAGGTGTTCCAGCTGTGCAGCCATCGTGTCAGAGGTTCCGATGGGCCGACGAATACAGCTCTCGTCCAAGATCGCGAACAGCCGCGGTGGCGGTTGGCGGGTGAGCAGGCTCTGGCGGCCGGTCAGGATCTTCAGCCGCTCGTCGGCCTGCTCCTGGGCGATGGCGCCCCGACTCAGCGCGGCAGCGGCAAGCTCCGCCGCGTACTCGGGCGTCTGGAGCAAGCCAGGGACGATGCCGACTTCGAAACACCGGATCTCAACTGCCTTCGCCTCCTCCGCAACGTACTGGCCGAATCCCTGCAACAGCGAGCTTGCCCGTACATCCAGGAACAGGTTTGCGAACTTGGTAACCGTGTCGAACGTTCGATCAACTTGCCGTGCGAAACGCAAGGTTGGCGGCTTCCTGCCAGTTTCGACGGACGAGATGTGTCCTGGTGAGTATCCCGTGCGATCTGCCACTTGATCCTGTGTCATACCCAACTCCTCGCGTTGGGCCCGGAGTTGAGCGCCGAAGGAAGCTCGCGGCGAGCTTTCTGGGGTGAGCGGCCTGATGTTCACGCGGCTGCCTTTCTTTCCAATTCGCAAGGTTGAAGGCACTGTGAGGTTAGAGGACAGTTGGCTCCCCTGGGTAGTCATAGCACTACGGATCGGAGCCACCCCATGTCTGAAGACTCGAAATCCACGCTGCCCGACTTCGTTCGCAACGAGGTGGTGCGGGACCTGAAGCACCGTGACGCCGACGGCAAGCCCCGAGAGGGGGTCTTCATGGAGATCCTCTGCGGGGCGGCCTTCCTGAGGCCGATCGGTGGGGGTCAGGAGTGGACGACCAGGCCGGACCAGTTGCGGCAGTGCGACCCCCGGGAGATCGCGCCCGGTGCCGGGTGCAATCCGCGCCGCCGGCCGCTCTCGTGACCGTCGAACTGGCCGCCGCAACGGCCGCCTTGGCGGGGGCATCGCCGCCGCTCCGACCCGCGATGCGCCCTCGCCCTCGTGTGGCGAAGAGGTGAATCTCCTTGAATGAACGTCGAGTTGATGTCATGACTGCCGCTCAGTGTGACCTTCGATGTATCTCTCCGGCCGGCGTGTGGTGCGGGTGGGAACCGGACCCGCCGGACTGACAGGCTCCCGTCGTCGCAGCGTGAGTGCTCATCCTCTGTGACGACGGGGTTCAACGCCCGTCCGCGAAAGACGGCCGCGGACGGGTGAGTACCGGCGGGCCTACTTCCCTGCCGGTCGGCTCCGAGGGTGGGTTGGTGCCGGGCCCTCGTCGAGCCACACCGCTCCTCGCCAGTCACCCCCTTCTGGCGGGGAGCGGCCGTCCCCTTCATCACCGGCCGGTGGAGTCCTGATCCTCCGGCCGGAACCCCCGCCCTGGAGCCGTTACACGTCACGGACGGACAACCTGGACGGGCCTGAAACTCCCGCCCCCGGCGACCCCGGGGGCGGGAGCCAGTGTTCGCACTGGCGCGCGCCCCAAACGCTCCGTCCGGGTCGGGTAGTTGATGGAGCTGGAGGGGCGGCATCACCGCAATGTTCAGCATGTGCGCCGCAACGCAACGTGAGGAGTGTTTGTGAACGACACCGCAACGCTGCCCGCCATTACTTCCCGCCCGTGGGGCGCCGGTCGGCTCGCGCCGTACCCGGCCTCCGTGCGCCTCCCGTTCTCCACCGTCACCATCGACCCGGTGACGCAGCTCGGCGTGTTCCACGACAGCGCCGGCCTGGTGGTTGAGATGGGCAGGCACGGTACCAGCGCGGGAACCGAGACCAACACCACCACGAACCAGGACTCGAAGAACGACCAGGGCCACGACCAGGACAGCACCCAAGACTGATGTCATCGACCGAGGAGAGGCCGGTTTTGGTGGCCACCGAAGCGGTGGACGTCACCGCTGACATGGTGATCGCCGAACTCAACCGGAGAAGTGTGCCGGTGGTCAGGTTCAACCCCTCCGACATCGGAACGGGGCTGACGGTCTCGGCTCGGTTCGGCACCTGCCCGGCCCCCGTGGCCGGGCAGGTGCGTACCCCGTCGAGGACAGCTGACCTGGCCCAGGTGCGATCGGTGTACTGGCGTCGCCCCGTCTGGCCCACGTTCCAGGGTTCGGGCCTGGGCGGCGACGATGCCCGCTTTGCTGCTGCCCAGGTCCGCTACGGCCTCGGAGGCACCCTGTACGCCCTTGACGGGCCGTTGTGGGTGAACCACCCGCTCCGTGAGGTGGCGGCCGACTACAAGCCTGCCCAGCTTGCGACAGCCCAGCGTCTCGGGCTGTCCGTGCCGCCCACGATCGTGACCAACGACCTTGAGGACGCCCGGCAGTTCATTGCCGCGCACGATCAGGTGATCTTCAAGACCCTCCGGTGGACTTCGGTCGAGCGGAACGGCGTACCGGTCACCGGGTGGGCGGAGCCGGTGACCGTCGCTGAACTCGACGAGAGCGTTCGCGTCGCACCGCACCTGTTTCAGGCCCGCATCGACAAGATCGCCGACGTGCGTGTTCTGGTGGTCGGCCGTCGCACCTTCGCCGTGCGGATCGACTCCGGGCTGTTGGACTGGCGCCGGGACTACTCCGCGTTGTCCTACAGCGTGGTAGACCTGCCGGACCGGCTGAACAGGACGCTCCACGCCTTCGTGTGCCATGTCGGGCTCGTCTCAGGGTCCTTCGATCTCGCCATTGACCGGGCGGGAGAGTACTGGTGGTTGGAGCTGAACCCCAATGGCCAGTGGGCATGGCTGGAAGGCGCGACCGGGTTGGCGATGGCCGCTGCGTTCGCTGATCTGCTGACGAGAGGAGAGGCCGCATGATCGACACCGCTTCCCACCGACGGGCCCTTGCCGACCGGTTGCAAAAGGCAGGCGTTCTGACCACTCCCGCCTGGCGCGCGGCCGTGGAGGCCGTGCCACGGGAGGAGTTCCTGAAGCCAGGGGTCTTCCTCCCGGTGGACGGTGGCCGGTGGCGTGCCGTCACCGAGCGCGGGACGGACCCGGCCGAGTGGGCGGAGATCGCCTACCACGACGAATCGTTGACTACCCAGCTCGACGGGCACCTGACCGCCGACCAAGCCATCAGTCTCGTGACCGGCTCGCCCACGTCATCGTCCACCACCCCCGTGACGGTGGTCGGCATGCTTGAGCACCTGGAGGTCGAGGACGGACACACAGTGCTGGAGATCGGCACAGGCACCGGGTACTCCTCAGCCCTGATGTGTCACCGCCTGAGCGAGGACAACGTGACCACGATCGAGGTGGACCCGGACGTGGCGGCCCGCGCGGATGCCGCGCTGGAGTCAGTCGGGTTCTCCACCTGGACCGTGACCGGGGACGGACTCCTCGGTCACCCCCGTCGTGCGCCCTTTGACCGCGTGATCGCCACCTGCGCCGTCCGACGCATCCCCTACACCTGGATCCGCCAGACCAAGCCTGGCGGAATCGTCCTTGCGACCGTCGGCTCCTGGGGCTACGGAACCGGTCTCGCCAAAGTCACCGTTGCCGAGGACGGGACCGCAGAGGGCCGAATCATCGACCGTTCCTCCTTCATGCAGGCGCGCGCCGAAGCCGCCGTCCCGGTGTCCGGCGACCTGTCCGCCCGTACGGCCTACGCCGACAGCGAGCGAGTTGCCAAACTGCCGCCGACCGTCCTGAACGAATGGATGCCGGCCTTCCTGGCCCAACTCGCCGCCCCTGGAGCACAGTTCGTTCGCGCCACAACGAGTGGCGGCGAACAGCTGCTGTATGTCTTCGCCCCAGAACGCGAGTCCTTCGCCGAGTTCATCGCCAACGGGGACAGCTGGACGGTCCGTCAGGGAGGACCCGTCGCTCTCTGGGACATCATCGAGGGGACGCTCTCTGCGTGGGAAACCGCGGGAAGCCCGGACATCACCGCGGTGCAGCTCCGTATCACCGAAGATGCTCACATCTACTGGATCGGCGACGATCCGGCGCTTCGGTGGCAGCACAGCCTGACTTGATCATCGACAACTGCTCAGCAAGACCGCCAGTAGCCTGGTTGGCGAACTTCCCCGAGTGAAGGAAGCCTGGATGGACGACGAATCGCTGTCACAGTGGGCGGAGCGACGCGATCGACGCCTGCGCCCGGTGGGGCAGTTGAAGGCCGTCATCGTCGGTCACGAGAACCGGCCCTCTCACCTCCACCCGGACCTTCCTCGTCTCCTCCTCCGCTGGGACGGCTACCAGTGGACTCCTGAGGGCTACGCCGAGAACTACGCGAGCGCCCAGAGGTTCCTGCACGGCATCTCGGGTGACGGGGTGGTTCAAGGAACGCCACCGCCGGTCCGTAAGAAGTCGGCTGGCAGGCACCGAAAGCCGGCCTGAAACACGAAGAATCCCCTCCCTGAAAGGGGAGGTGATTCTTTGCGTTCAGGGTCAGGCGGTCTGCTCGTCGGCAAGAACCCGTCCTCGCCAATGAGAGGTTTATCGGTGAGGAACCACTTAGGAAGTGAAGCTGATGGGGGCCGTCACGTTGGTAGACCAACTGGTCCCGTTGTTCGTGACTGTCACGAACCAGTTTCCCCCCACTTCGCTGCCGGCATTTGTCCTCGTGCTGTCGAAGCAGGCCAAGCTCTGGCGAGGCGCAATGGGGTAGAAATTACTGTTGTTACAGTCGCCGTAACTCCAGTCGTTCCAGTTCAGCTGAGAGGTCACGTGAGCTTGGACGCTCGTGGCAGAGCCGCCGCCGGTAACGATCAGGATTGACTGCCAGGAGCTACCCGACGTCTTCATACATGGCAGCAGGTAGAGACCGTGCCAGGAGACGGTGCTACCGGGCTGGCCACAGTTCCACGAGCTGTCTCGTGTGTAGCCTTGCCAAGTAAGAGGGTCAGCGTGTGCCAAACCGGCGGTGGCCAAGGTGAGGCTGACTCCCAGTGTTCCAACTGCGAGTGTCTTGATGATGTTCCGCTTCATGCGCATGGCCCCCCAGTTCAGCTTGAGAGGGTCGGCTCTCGGCCTCCCCCTTGAACGGTCAGAAACTAGCGGCAGCACGGTATGTACGGCGAGGCCACTTCCAGCCAGGTTCACCGAAACTCTGATTTCCCCCTAGTCACATCCTTACGGGCCAATGGTCGCCATATCCTCTACGGAGACGGTGGCCCTTGAACATTGCTCTCCCGTGCCTGCACGGTGAGCACTGGAGAGGAACGGCAGCAGAGCCCCCGGGCGGCGCTTGGCGGTGTCAATCCCGGGGGCTCCGTGCTGTTCGTCAGTGTGTGATCCGCGGGGTCGTGCGGGCGGCGAGTGCTCGTCCCTCTCTCAGATCTCCCCGAGCGGGGTGTCCGGGTCGGCCAGGGCCTTCGGGTCCACCGTCCGGCCGGAGCGCACGAGTTCGCGGATCGGGTCGGTGACGTCCCAGACGTTGACGTTCATGCCTGCCAGCACCCGGCCGGCGGCCAGCCAGAAGGCGATGAACTCGCGGGTCGCCGGGTCGCCGCGGAACACCACCTGGTCGTAGCCGTCCGGTTCGACGTAGCCGACGTACTCCAGGCCAACGTCGTACTGGTCGCTGAAGAAGTACGGGATCCGGTCGTACACCGCGTCCGGGTGCCCGAGCATCGCGCGGGCGGCGGTCTGCGGCTGGTTGACGGCGTTGGCCCAGTGTTCGACCCGCAGGTGCGTGTCGAACAGCGGGTGGTAGGCGTTGGCGACGTCACCGGCCGCGTAGACGTCCGGGTCCGAAGTGCGCAGCTGCTGGTCGGTCTTGATGCCGTTGTCGACCTCCAGCCCGGCGGCCTCGGCCAGGCCGGTCGCCGGGGTGATGCCGATGCCGACCACCACCGCGTCGGCCGGCACCGTGGTGCCGTCGCCCAGCCGCACGCCGCTCACCGTGCCGCCGGAGCCGGTCAGTTCGGTGACCTCGACGCCGAACCGCAGCTGGACGCCGTGGTCGCGGTGCAGATCGGCGAAGACCTGCGCCACCTCCCGGCCCAGCACCCGCAGCAGCGGCAGTTCGGCGGCCTCCAGCACCGTCACCTCGGCGCCGGCCTCCCGGGCCGCGGCCGCCACCTCCAAGCCGATCCAGCCCGCGCCGATCACCGCGACCCGGGCGCCCGGGCGCAGCACGGCCTTGATCCGGTCGCTGTCCTCGACCCGGCGCAGGTAGAGCACGCCGTCCTGGTCCGCGCCCGGCACCGGCAGCCGGCGTGGGGTCGAGCCGGTGGTGAGCAGCAGTTTGGCGTACTCGATCTGGCCGTCGTCGGTGAGTGTCACGGTGTGCCCGGCCGGGTCGATCGCGGCCACCGCCGTGCCCAGTCGCAGCGTGACGTCCTGCTCCCCGTACCACTGCGGCGGGTGGACGTAGATCTTCTCCCGGGGCGTCTTGCCGAGCAGGTACCCCTTCGACAGCGGCGGCCGCTCGTACGGGCGTTCGTGTTCGTCGCCGATCAGGACGATGCCGCCCCGGTACCCGGCCTCGCGCAGTGCCTGGGCGGCCTTCGCGCCGCCCAGGGACGCCCCGACGATCACGATCGGCCGCTCGCGCCCGCCGCCCTCCGCCGTTCCCGCTGTTCCCGCCGTGCCCGTGCCCATGCTGAACTCCTCGCTCTCCGGCCGGAATCAGGGGCCAGCCTGCCGCCGTCCGGGTGGCGTGTCGAGGCCGTGCCGGGCGCGCCGCGCCGCGCTCCCCCGTACGGGTGAACGCGAACCGGTGCGCGAACCGGCGCGCGAACCGCTACGGGGGCGGTCAAGGAATCCGCTACGGGGCTCGCTACGGGGTCATCGCCTCCCGGACCAGCGCGGTGTCGGCGAACTGCTCGAAGCGGACGATCCGGCCGCCGCGCACCGTGAAGTGGTGGGCGACCCGCACCGCGAGCGGCTTTCCGGTGGCCTTGTGCACGGCCGTGTAGCGGGCCAGCACCACCACGTTCTCGCCGTCGACCACGTAGGTGTCGTCGTGCGCCGTCCAGTTCTCCCAGGCGGCGGCCAGGCGCTCCATGACGTTGGCGGTGACGCCCTTCGGGGTGCGGTAGGTGCCGGCCAGTGGGAAGCCGGCCATCTCGGTCCACTCCACGTCGTCGGCGAGCGTGGCGCGCAGGGCGGCCAGGTCGCCGTGGGCGGAGGCCAGGTACTGGCGGCGGACCACGTCGGCCGGGGCGGAGGACTCGGCGAACGAGGCGGTGTCCCTCGGGATCTCGATCATCGTCGCTCAGCCCCAGGCCATCTCGCCCATGGCGACCTTGGTGCCGAGGTCGACGGCGATCTTCAGTCCCAGGTCGGGGAAGCGCCGTTCCAGCGCCTCCTTCGCGGCGGCGGCGTCCGGGGCCCGGCCGATCTCGGTCTCGAAGGCGCGCAGGTAGTCCCGGGTGTGGCGGACGGAGGTGAGGTCGGTGGCCGCGCCGGCGGTGCGGTGGCCGGCCGCGACGAACTGCGGTTCGAGCGCCTCGATCCCGTCCAACAGGTCGATCCAGGCGGCGCGTTGGGCCTGTTCGGGGGTGTCGGCCGTCCACACGTGCAGGCCCTCGAAGAGCAGCACGCCGCCGAGTACGGCGTGGTGGTGGTGCTGCCAGAGGTAGTGCCGGTCGGGCAGGTGGAAGTCGGCGCCGCGCAGCTCGAACCGGTGCCCCTCGAAGACGAGTTCGTCCCCGTGCAGCACCTCGGGGCGGACCAGCCGGGTGGGCAGCTCGGGGCCGAGGTGGGCCCAGGCCTTGAGCTTGCCCTCGAACGTCTCCTGGATGTGCTCGACGGTGGAGGCGGTGGCCAGGAACCGTGCCTCCGGGAAGGCGTCCTGGACCTCCTGGGCGCCGAAGTAGAAGTCCGGGTCCCCGTGGCTGACGAAGACCGCTGCCAGCCGCTTGCCGGCGGCGCGGATCCGCTCCACCAGCCGGCGGCCGTCGGAGCGGGTGAACCCGGCGTCCACCAGCAGGGCGTCCTGCGGGCCGGTGACCAGGACGGAGGTCTTGTTGAGCGAGCTGTCGGGGCTGTCGATGATCTCGAAGTCGAGAGCACTCATGGGTCTGTTGTCCTTCCTCCTGCCGGGCACGCCTCGCCGCCAGCATCGGCCTTGCGGGTGCGCTCCGCATCCGGAGGAGGGGCGGGGGTGGGACCGGGCCCGATCCGACCCGCGCCGTGGGCGTCACGCCCTCGGGGCCAGTCGCAGCACCGCCAGCGCCCCCAGCAGCGTCGCCCCGGCCAGCACCGGCCACAGCACCCCCGGACCGGCCGCCAGCAGCGCCATCAGCGTCGCCGGCGCCGCCGCCCGGCCCACGCCCGAGGAGAGCTCCCAGCGTGCCAGCGCCCGCCCCAGCAGGTGCGGCGGGGTGGCGGCCGTCACCAGGGCCGTCCCCGCACCGGTGTAGAGGATCTCGCCCAGCGTGAACACCACCGAGACCGCCGCGGCGCCCGCCGCGCCCGCCGTGCCGCCCAGCGACCCGACCGCCCAGTACCCCAGGTAGGCCAGGGCCAGCGTCACCCCCGAGGCGGCCAGCACGGCCCGCCGCGAACGGTCCGCGAGCCGCAGCACCAGCACCAGCTGCAGCGCGACCACCAGCACGGTGTTGCCCACGAACACTCCCGACGACCACGCCGGGGAGGCGTGCAGGTGCAGCACCAGCAGCGCCGGCAGCGCCACCTCCAGTACGTCGAAGCAGAACGCGTACGGCAGGTTGGCGAGGCTCAGCATGCTGATCCGCCGCAGCGACTCGCCCTGCTCCCGCACGTCCACCGCCCGGTCGGCGGCCCGGTGTGGCGCGCGCACCCGCAGCGACAGCACCAGCGCGGCGGCGGCCAGGCAGGCCGCACCCGTCGCCCCGGCCAGCACCCGGATCGCGCCCGCCCCGCCGGTCACCACCAGCGTGGCCAGCAGCGCCCCCGCGCCCAGCCCCGCGTTGCGCAGCGACCGCCCGGCCGCCAGCGCGGCGTCCCGCAGCCGGCCCTCGGTCAGCGTGCTGACCACCGCCGCGTGCGTGGTCGGCCAGGACTGGCTGCCCACCCCGATCAGCACCGACGCCGCCACGAACCCCGGCAGGCCGTCCGCGACCAGCAGCGCCAGCGCGCCCGCCGCCCGCACCGCCAAGGTGGCCGCCGCCGGGAGGGTCCGGGCGCCGCGGTCGATCCACCGGCCGGTCAGCGGCATCACCAGCAGGCCCGCCACCATCCCCGCCGACATCGCCAGCCCCGCCGCCGCCGCGCCCAGGTGCAGCACCCCGATCCCGTACAGCAGCAGGAACGGCCGCAGCAGGCCGGAGCCCACCGCGTCCACCACCAGCGCGGCCGCGTACCGGGGCCCGCCCGCGGCGGTCAGCAGCCTCAGCAGCGTGAACGGGCCCCGGCGGCTCGCACCGATCGGCGGGGCCGGCGGCCGGCCGTCGCGGACGGCGGCGTGGTCACGGGCGGCGGCGTGGTCATGGACGGACTTCTCCTGGATCAGGCTCATGGCCGGTACCGTCCGCCCTGCCCGGCCCGACGGGCACGTCGATTGACGCTAACCGTCAATCGACGCGGGAGCGGATCCGGGCGGGTGGCAGGATCGCCGTCGTGAGCGAACCGATCATCAAGAGGCGCGCGTGGGCAGACGCCCCTGCCGGGAGGAGCACGGCGGGCGCATGAGCGTGACCATCGACATCACCGGCCTGCCCGACGAGCGCCTGCTCTTCACGCCGTCCCCGCTGGGCGAGCTGACCGCGATGCTGGACGTCCTCGCCGAGCCCGCGCACCACCCCGCGCTGCACGGCTGGGCGTCCAGCACCGCCGCGACGATCCCGCCGGTGCTGTCCGAGCGGCTGCTGGAGGCCGACTTCCTCTGGCGCTCCTCCCGCGCCGACTTCCTCGTCCCCGGCCTGCCCGGCGCCACCCTGGCCGCCGAACTCGACGCCGTCGACCGGATGGACGACGAGCTGTACGTCGCCGCCGCCCTCGTCACCACCTGCGGCTCCTCCCGGCCGGCCCGCCGGACGCCCTCCCCGCTCACCGACCCGGTGGCCAACGAGCGGGCCCGCGAACTCGCGCTCGCCCGGGGCCCCCGACAGGCCGCCTTCGCGGACCGGCTGCTCGCCGACCCGCCCGCCGTCCGGGCCCTCGTCCGGCGGATGCTGGAGGACTGCGAGTCGGCGTTCTTCGCCGACGCCTGGCAGCGCGTCCTGCCCGCCCTGGCCGCCGACGCCCGGCGCAAGGCCGACCTGCTGGCCCGGCGCGGCCCCACCGAGGCGCTGGCCGCGGTCTCACCCTCCGTCAGCCTCGACCAGGGCGCCGACGGGCGGCGGCGGATCGTCGTCGACAAGCTCCAGGACAACGCCACCAGCGGCACCGACGGCGGCGGCGTCACCCTCATCCCCACCGCCTTCGGCCGGCCCCACCTCGTGGTGGTGTACACCCCCGGCTGGCGTCCCGTCCTCCAGTACCCCGTCGCCGAGACGGGCATCCCCGAACCCGTCTCGCCGGCCCTCGTCCAGCAGCGGCTGGAAGCCCTCGCCCACCCCGTCCGGCTGCGCCTGGCCCGCACCATGGCCCGCGGCGCGCACACCACCGGCGAACTCGCCACCACCTGGCAGCTCAGCGCGCCCGAGGTGTCCCGGCACCTGGCCGTCCTGCGCAAGGCGGGGCTGCTCATCACCCAGCGGCGCGGGCGGTACATGCTCTACCAGCTCGACCTTCCGGGCAGCGCCCGGCTCGGCTCGGACTTCCTGGAGGCGTTGCTGCGGTGAGCGGTGCTGCGGTGCTTCGGTGAGCGGAAAGCAGGTGAGCGGAAAGCAGGTGAGCGGGAACAGCGGGGGAGCGGAACGCGTTCGTCCGGGCATGACCGACGACGCCTCACCCCGCATCCTGCGCTACGCCGCCTTCACCACCCGCCCCGAGGGCGGCAACCCGGCGGGCGTCGTACTCGACGCCGCAGGCCTGACCGACGAGCGGATGCTCGCCATCGCCGCCGAGCTCGGCTACTCCGAGACGGCCTTCCTGACCGCGGGAGCGGCCGAAGGCGCCTACGGAGTCCGGTACTTCAGCCCGCTCACCGAGGTGCCGTTCTGCGGCCACGCCACGGTCGCCTCCGCCGTCGCGCTCGCCGCCCGCACCGGCCCCGGGCACTACGTCTTCACGACGGCCGCGGGCGAAGTCCCCGTCCAGGTCGACCAGGACGCGGAGGGCGTCCTGCGCGCCACCCTGACCAGTGTCGAGCCGCAGGTGGAGGACGTGACCGACGCCGACGTCGACGAGGTCCTCGCCCTGCTCGGCTGGGCCCGCACCGACCTCGACCCGGCCCTGCCGCCCCGGATCGCCTACGCCGGCGCCCGCCACCTCGTCCTCGCCGCCGCCACCCGCGACCGCCTGGCCCGCCTCGACTACGACTTCGACGGCCTCGCCGCCTACACCCGGGCCCGCGACCTGGTGACCCTCCAACTCGTCTGGCGCGAGGCCCGGGACGTCTTCCACGTCCGCAACCCCTTCCCGGTCGGCGGCGTCGTCGAGGACCCGGCCACCGGCGCCGCCGCGGCCGCCTTCGGCGCCTACCTGCGGGAGCAGGGCGCGGCGGCGGCCCCGACGGTGCTGACCCTCCACCAGGGTGAGGACCTGGGCCGCCAGGGCGTGCTCCACGTCGAACTGCGGACGGCGGACAGCCGGATCCGGGTGTCCGGCGCGGCGGTGGCGATCCCGTAGCGCGAACGCGATCGGCCCGGTCCCGGCCCGGTCCCGGCCCGGTCCCGGCCCGGTCCCGGCCCGGTCCCGGCCCGGTCCTGGGCGCCCGGAAATTCGCTCGCATACGGGGCCCGGGTGGGCGAAGCTGCCCGGATGCAGCGAGCGAACGAACGCACCGTCACGGTCCATCTCACCCACGGGGCCGAGTACTTCGGCCCCGTGGGCCCGTTCGAGGCGGCGGGCGGGTGGTGGTCGTCGGTGGACGGGGTGGGAGCGCGGGCGGCCGAACTCGCCGGGGTGCCGGTGCTGGTGCTGCGGCTGGTGGAGGGGCGGAGCGAGCAGGGCGGGCGCGGCGGCCACGGCGGGGAGGTGTGCTACCACGCCGAGGCGCTGGAGCGGCCGACGGCCGTCGAGGCCCGGCCGCTGGACGCCGGGACGGCCGCGCTGCTCGGCCCCGCCGAGCGCCGCGCGGCCTGGGCCACGCCGGCCGGGCTGGGGGAGGCGCTGGCCTGGGCGGAGGCGGAGCTGGCCGGGGCCGGCCGGCCGGTCGCCGGCCCGGCGCGGCAGATCCGGACGTGGAACCTGTCGGGCCTCGTCCGCCTCCCGACGGCCACCGGCCGCGACGCCTGGCTGAAGACCACGACGCCCGCCTTCAACGCCCGGGAGGGCGAGGTGATCGCGCTGCTAGGCAGCGTCGACCCGGGGCTCGTGCCGCCGGTGCTGGCCGCCGACCCGGCGGGCGGGCGGCTGCTGCTGGACCACGTGCCCGGCGAGGACTGCTGGTCGCCGTCGCTCGACACCGTCGAGGAGGTGGTGCCCCGGCTGGTCGCCGCCCAGGCGGCGCTGGCCGCCGACGGGCGCGCGGCGACGGCCGGGCTGCGCGACCGGACGCCCCGCACCCTGCTCGCCCAGGCGCAGGCGCTGCTGGACCGGCTCCCCGGCGAGACCGACCTGACGCCCGGGGAACTGGCCGGCGTCCGTCGACTGGTCGCCGAACTGCCAGCGCTGCTGGAGGAGTTGGCGGCCTGCGGCCTCCCCGAGACCCTGGTGCACGGCGACTTCCACCCCGGCAACTGGCGCTCCGACGGCGAGCGTCCGGTGGTCGTCGACTACGCCGACTCCTGCCTCGGCCACCCCGCCCTGGACGGGCTGCGCCCGCGCGCCTACCTCGCGCCGGAGCGCTGGCAGCACCTCGTCGAGGTCTGGCTGAAGGCCTGGAGCGAGCACGCGCCCGGATCCCGGCCGTGGCGCGCGCTGGAGCTGGTCGAACCGCTGTACCACCTGTCCTACGCGCTGCGCTACCAGGAGTTCCTGGACCACATCGAGGAGAGCGAACGCCCGTACCACGCGGGCGACCCGGCCGCCGAGCTGCGCGCGGCGCTGGCCTGCGGCGTTCCCGACCTCACGGGTCAGAACACCGAGGGCGCGCCCTAGACTGCCGGGGTGGATCGGACGACGCCAGGCCCCGTGCTCCCGGAGCTGCCGCTCCAGGAACTGGAGTGCTTCTCCGTCCTGGTGCGCCAGTTGCACTTCGGGCGGACGGCGCAGCTCCTGGGCGTCTCGCAGGGCCGGGTCTCCCAGCTGATCAAGCGGCTGGAGGGCCGGGTCGGCGCCCCGGTGTTCGAACGGACCAGCCGACGGGTCGAGTTGACCGAGCTGGGGCGCGAGCTGGCCGAGCAGGTGGTGCCCGCCGTCGACCGGCTCCGGGAGGGCTTCGAGGCGGCCCGCGCCCGGGCCGCCTCGACGGACCGGCCGCTGCGCCTGGGGTTCCAGTGCGCCGTGTACGAGCCGGTGGCCAGGGCGATCGCGGGCCTTCCGGAGGGCGCGGCCCAGCTCGTCGAACTGTCCTGGGGGGATCCGTTCTCCCACCTGGGCCGGGGTGAGATCGACCTGGCCATCGTGTTGTCCCCGTGCCGGGAGGACGGCCTGCGGGTGCTGCTGGAGTTCTCGCGGCAGCCGATGTACGTCGCCCTCTCCGCCGGGCACCGCCTGGCCGGGGCGGCGAGCGTCTCCACGGACGAACTGGCCGGGCTGGCGCTGATCGAACCGCGTGGGCCCGCCCCGGACTACTGGCGCCGGGCGAACGCCCCGCGGCAGGCGCCGGACGGGCGCGAACTGGCCTACCCGGCGGGCGCGGCCACCCTCCAGGAGGGGCTGTCGACGGTGGCCAGCACCCGCCTGGGGCTGCTGCTGTGCGAGGCGAGCACGGCGTACGTCCAGCGGCCGGACATCCGCTATCTGCCGGTGCCGGGCCTGGAACCGTCCACGCTGCTGGTGGTGCAGGGCGAGCGGCGGCCGCACCCGCTGGCCGGGGCCTTCGTGCGGGCGCTCACCGCCGTGGGCGCGTGACGGCGGCGAGCAGCAGTCCGGCCGCCGTGATCAGCGCCGCCGTGAGGAGCACGGCGTGGGTCCCGGCCCGGTCGATGACCAGCCCGCCGGCGAGCGAGCCCAGCGCGATGCTCGCGTTGAACACGCCCGCCCACAGCGCCGCCGAGGCCTCGATCCGGGCGGGGTCGGCGATCCGGACCCAGGTCTGGGTGGAGATCGAGACCCCGCCGTACGAGGCGCCCCAGACGACGAGCGCGATCAGCACCGCCACCACGCTCCCGGTGAGGAACGGCAGGAGGGCGGTGGCGAGCGCGACGCCCGCGAGGGTGGTGGCCACGGCCGTCTTGGGGCGCCGGCCGGCCAGTGGGCCGAGGGTGAAGTTCCCGGCGACGCCGGCCAGTCCGTAGACCAGCAGGCAGGCGGCGACGACGCCGCTGCTCAGGCCTGCGTCGATTTCGAGCACCGGCCGTACGTACGTGTAGCCGGTGAAGTGGCCGAGCACGACCAGCGCCGTGACGGCGAGTCCGGCGGCGACGCCCCGGCTGCGCAGCGCGTCCGTGATCCGGTCGAGCCGGCCGCGCTCGTGGACGGGGAGGGCGGGGAGCGTGCGGGCGAGGACGGCGGCGGACACCGCGCCGAGCAGGGCGAGGGCCCAGAACGCGGAGCGCCAGCCGAGCAGCGCCGCGAGGTAGGTGCCGAGGGGGACGCCGAGCACCGAGGCGATGGAGACGCCGGAGAAGATCAGCGTGGTGGCGATCGCGACCCGCGGCCCGTCGGCGAGGCGTGGGCCGAGCCCCGCGGTGATGCCCCACACGACGCCCATCGCGAGGCCGAGCAGGACGCGGGCGGCGGCCAGCACGGGGTAGCTGGGGGCGAGCGCGGTGAGCGCGTTGGCCAGCGACAGCAGCAGCATGAAGGCGATCAGCACGTGCTTGCGGTCCCGGAGCCCGATGAGCGTGGGAACGAACGGGGACAGGACGGCGGCGAGGAGCCCGGTGATGGTCAGGGAGAGCCCGGTGACGCCGTCGGAGACGCCGAGGGTCTTCGAGACGGGGGTCAGCAGCCCCACGGGCATCATCTCGGCGGAGACCACGGTGAAGGTGGCGAGGGCCACGGCGGTGATCGGTGCCCAGCGGGGCGGGCTGCCGGGCGCGGCCGGGGGCGCGAGGGTGTCGGCGTCGGTCATGGGGCCAGCCCATCAGCCGCGCCGAGGACGGAACAAGATCGATGAGCTCATCCGTCGATTAGCCCGGCTCATCGATCCGGGAACGCCCCCGGCGCCGCCCGCCGTGGTGCGGCAGGCGGCGCCGGGGCGCGGTCACTCCGCCGGGGCGATCCGGTAGCCGCCCGCGGCCGAGTAGAGGGTCAGCGCCTCGACCGGGCAGAAGTCGACCGCGTCGGCCAGCGCCTCCGTCAGCTCGGCGCCGTCGGCCGCGTAGTCGGCCACCGGCTCGGCCAGCCCGTCGGCGCCGAGCGCCAGCGAGCCGGGGGCGCTCAGGGCGCACATCCCGGAGCCGATGCAGCGGTCCCGGTCGACCCGGACCACCACCGCGTCGGCACCCGTCCCCGGCGTGGCCGTCACCAGGCGACCTGGAGGGCCTCGGGACTGCGGGTGAGCAGGCCCCGCCGCCAGTCGATCTCCTCGACCGGCCCGGTCAGGCGCAGCGAGGGCAGCCGGCGGGCCAGGCGGTGCAGGGCGAGTTCGAGCTCCATCCGGGCCAGCCAGGCGCCCAGGCAGTGGTGCGGCCCGGCGCCGAAGGTCAGCATCGGCGCGGCCAGCGGGGAGAACAGCTCGGTGAGCAGGTCCCCGGTGAAGACCGTCGGGTCCTGGTTGGCGGCGACGGTGTCGGCGGCGACGACGCTGCCCGCCGGGATGACCACCCCGCCGATCTCGACGTCCTCGATGGTGCGGCGCAGCAGGCCGGGCAGGTGCTGGCCGTCGCCGAGCGGGACGGCGCGCAGGATCTGCTCGGTCGCGGCGGTCGCGCTGGCCTCGTCGGAGGCGAGCCGCTGCCAGGCCTCGCGGTCCTCGGTGAGCAGGTAGACCAGCGCGTTGCCGAGGCTGGTCATGGTGGTCTCGTGGCCGGCCACGACGAGGCCGATGACCAGCGTGACCAACTGCTCCTCGGCGATCGAACCGTCCTCGGCCGCGGCTGCCAGCAGGCTGCTGACCAGGTCCTCGCCGGGGTCGGCGCGGCGTTCGGCGATCACCGCGGCGCCGAAGCCGGCGAACTCGGCCATGGCGGTGGCGATCTCCTCGGCCGTGTAGGCGGTGGCCGAGAGCGCGTGGTCGCTCCAGTGCGAGAGCTTCTTGCCGTCCAGGTTGTCGAGCCCCATCAGCCGGGTGATCACCTGGACCGGCAGCTTGCGGCTGTAGCCGGCCACGATGTCGGCGGGGGAGCCGTGGTCGATCATCTCGTCGATCAGGGCCTCGACCACCGAGGCGACCCAGGGCCGCCAGCGGGCGATGGCGCGCGGCGTGAAGGCCCGCTGCACGGTGCGGCGCAGCCGCTGGTGCTCGGTGCCGTCGATGTTCAGCAGGCCCTGCGGGCTGT
Organism: Kitasatospora sp. NPDC058478; assembly: GCF_042720345.1. Lineage (NCBI taxonomy): Bacteria > Bacillati > Actinomycetota > Actinomycetes > Kitasatosporales > Streptomycetaceae > Kitasatospora > Kitasatospora sp. NPDC058478. Next base: position 43,131 of record NZ_JBHXML010000020.1, read on the forward strand.
CGAGGATGTTCGGGATGACGGCGATCGGCGGCGCGTCCGGCGCGTACAGCGGGGCGCGGCCCAGGCGCGGGTCGGTCAGCACCTGCCGCACGTCCGCGTGGCGGCTGACCAGCCAGACGGGCGTGCCGGTCGGCAGCGCGGCGAGCCGGGGCGGGCCGGGCTCCAGGCGGCGCAGGCAGTGCATCGGGATGAGCGGGACGGTGCCGGTTCCGGCACCGGTCGCACTGTTCTCGGCGGACATCCGTACTCCAGACTCCAGGGCGGGGGGCCGTACGTGACGGCCCGACGGGGGGTGGAACCGGGATGGTGCGGGGACGGGTGGGGCGGGCCGGCGGGCGGCTCGGCCCGGGCCGGGTTCGGCGGACCGGGACGAACGGCGGATCGGGTGGGACGGCGGACCGGGACGAACGGCGGATCAGGTGGGACGGCAGATCGGGACGAACGGCGGATCGAAGGCGGAAGCGAAGGCGAACGCGGACCGGAACGGGGGATGGCGCGAATCGTGCGACGGCGTACGGTCGGTACGCCTCGGCGCGGACGGCGCGCGGTGGCGCACCGTCGGGTGGGGCGGATGTGCTGAGCGTGGTCGCGTGGACCGCTTCTGCTACGACCGTACGTGGGCGGTGGTGCGCGCGTCAGCGGCACTTCCAGCCAACGGCGCTCCTTTCCGGGCACTTCGAGGCACGCTGACGGGCGCTCGGCGCCGCCCGCGCGCCCTGCCCTGCGGGCCGCGCCGGGGGGTCCGGCGGATATCTCGACGGCATATGACGCCTTTGCGGCCGGTGCGGTGAGCCGGATCACCGGGCCCGCCCCGTCGGCGCCCGTCGCTACGGGCGCTACGCTTCGTGGGCAGTCGTTTGTCGCAGGTCACGCCGGTGCAGAGCCGCATCGGCCGACGGAGGTGGAATCGGATGGCCCAGCAGGTCAAGGCAGTCATCGCGCGCGCCAAGGGCGCGCCCGTGGAGGTGACCACGATCGTGGTGCCGGACCCGGGGCCGGGCGAGGCGGTGGTCAAAATCCAGGCCTGCGGGGTCTGCCACACCGACCTCCACTACCGCGAGGGCGGCATCAACGACGAGTTCCCGTTCCTGCTCGGGCACGAGGCGGCGGGCGTCGTCGAGTCGGTCGGCGAGGGCGTCACCGAGGTCGAGCCGGGCGACTTCGTCGTCCTCAACTGGCGTGCGGTGTGCGGCCAGTGTCGCGCCTGCCGGCGCGGCCGCGCGCAGTACTGCTTCAACACCCACAACGCCGAGCAGAAGATGACGCTGCTGGACGGCACCGAGCTGTCCCCGGCGCTGGGGATCGGCGCGTTCGCCGAGAAGACCCTCGTCGCGGCCGGCCAGTGCACCAAGGTCGACCCGGCGGTCTCGCCGGCCGTCGCCGGCCTGCTGGGCTGCGGTGTGATGGCGGGCATCGGCGCCGCCATCAACACCGGGGGCGTCGGCCGCGGCGACTCGGTCGCGGTGATCGGCTGCGGCGGCGTCGGCGGCGCGGCCGTGATGGGCTCGCGGCTGGCGGGCGCGTCGAAGATCATCGCCGTCGACATCGACGACCGCAAGCTGGAGACGGCCCGCAGGCTCGGCGCCACCCACACCGTCAACTCCCGCAGCACCGACCCGGTCGAGGCGATCCGGGAGCTGACCGGCGGCAACGGCGCGGACGTGGTGGTCGAGGCGGTCGGCCGCCCGGAGACGTACAAGCAGGCCTTCTACGCCCGCGACCTGGCCGGCACCGTCGTCCTGGTCGGCGTGCCCACGCCGGAGATGACGCTGGAGCTCCCGCTGCTCGACGTGTTCGGCCGCGGCGGCGCGCTGAAGTCCTCCTGGTACGGCGACTGCCTGCCCTCGCGGGACTTCCCGATGCTGATCGACCTCCACCTCCAGGGCCGCCTGGACCTCGGCGCGTTCGTCACCGAGACCATCGAACTCGACGCGGTGGAGCAGGCGTTCGAGCGCATGCACCAGGGCGACGTGCTCCGTTCGGTCGTGGTCCTGTGAACGCGCGGATCGACCGGCTGGTGACGGCCGGGACCTTCGAACTCGACGGCGGCAGCTGGGAGGTGGAGAACAACGTCTGGATCGTCGGCGACGACGAGCAGGCGGTGGTGATCGACGCCGCGCACGACGCCGACGCGATCGAGGCCGCGCTCGGCGGGCGCCGGCTGCTGGCGATCGTCTCCACCCACGCGCACAACGACCACATCGACGCCGCCCCGGCCCTCGCCGCCCGCACCGGCGCGCCGATCCTGCTGCACCCGGACGACCTGCCGCTGTGGAAGCTCACCCACCCCGAGCGCCTCCCGGACGGCGAACTCGCCGACGGGCAGCGGATCGAGGTGGCCGGCACCGAGCTGACCGTCCTGCACACCCCGGGCCACGCCCCGGGCGCGGTCTGCCTGTACGCGCCGGAGCTCGGCACCGTCTTCACCGGCGACACCCTGTTCCACGGGGGCCCGGGCGCGACCGGCCGGTCGTTCTCGCACTTCCCGACGATCATCGACTCGATCCGCGAGCGGCTGCTGTCGCTCCCGGCCGAGACGGTGGTCCGCACCGGCCACGGCGACCCGACCACCATCGGCGCCGAGGCCCCGGCCCTGCCGGACTGGATCGCCCGCGGGCACTGACCGCGAACGGCCCCCGGAGCACGCCGCGTGCTCCGGGGGCCGTAGCATCGCGATCATGGCCCATGATCCCCGCGACCTCGACGACGCCTTCCTCGCCTTCTGGCGCGAGCGTCACATCGCCACCCTGACCACCGCTCGCCCGGACGGCTCGCCGCACGTGGTGCCGGTCGGCGTGACGTACCAGCCGGAGACCGGGACGGCCCGGGTGATCACCAGCCGCACCAGCCGCAAGGCGCGCAACGTGGCGGCGGCCGGCCCGCAGGGCCTGCGGGTCGCGGTCTGCCAGGTGGACCGGGCCCGCTGGTCGACCCTGGAGGGCGTGGCCGTCGTCCGGGACGAGCCCGAGCAGGTCGCCGACGCCGAGCGGCGCTACACCGAGCGCTACCGCGAACCCCGGGCGAACCCGGACCGGGTGGTCATCGAGATCGCCGTCGACCGCGTCCTCGGCCGGCCCTGAGAGCCCTGCTCCCGGGCTTCCTCACGCGTGGCTCGCGCCCATCCTGAGCGCGAGCTCGCGGGCGTGGTCGGCCGCCGCCGGGCCCCGGCCGGCGTCGGGCGCCTCGGAGAGGAAGACGAGCGCCAGCATCAGCGCGGCGTCCAGCCGGCCCACGACCAGGCACGGATCGTCGTCGGCCGGGGCGGTCGCCGTCCTCGCGTACCCGCTGCGGACCGCCGCCGGGTCGAGGCCGTTCTCCGGGTACCGGGCGTACTCGACGAGCCGGCCGAACTCCACGGCCGGGGGCCCGAGCAGGGCGTTCGACCAGTCCAGCAGGGCGACCGCCCGCCCCTGGTGGCGGCGGATGTTGTCGCTGCGCACGTCGAGGTGCAGCAGGCTGTCCTCGGTGCAGCCGGTGAGGTGGCCGGCGACCAGGGAAGCGGCCGGCGGCTCGGGCCAGTCGTCGACGCGGCGGCCGATCTCGGCCCAGCGGCGCCCGATGCGTGCGGCGATCGCCGCCGCCGTGCTGGTTCCCTCCGCCGCGACGGGCCTCAGCTGCGGCGGCGGCACCCGGTGGAGCCGCGCGAGGAGGTGACCCAGCTCGAAGGAGTCGAGGTCCGAGCCGTCGTCGGGGACGTAGGCGGACAGCAGCACGTCGGGGGCGGCCGGGTCGTCCGCCAGGACGAGCTCCCTCGGCTGCGCGACCGGCAGGCCGTGGGCGGCCAGGTGCTTCGCGATGACGTACTCCTGCCGGAGCAGGGTCCGGGTGTCCACGTGGGGGTCGTTGGCGTTCGACTCGAACCGCTGGCGTGCGAGCCGCACCGCGACGGGCTGGCCGTCCCGCGCCTGCGCCCGGAACACGGAGAACTCCAGGCCCTTGCCGACGAGTTCCAGGCCGCTCAGGCCCCACCGCTCGGCCAGGTCGTCCAATGCGGCGAATCGCTCACTCATGTGCACCTTCGGGGTTTCGCGGTCGCAGGTCGGCCTGCGTCTTTCACCACCAGTGTGAAGGCGCCGGGCGGGCACGTCAGGCGTTCACCGGAGATGGCGCGGGACGACGAGGGATGGCGCAGGTGCGGCCCCTGCCCGGCTCAGCCCCGGTTGTGGTCGCCGGCCGCGCCGTCGAGGAGTTCGCGCAGGATGTCCACGTGGCCCGCGTGCCGCGTGGTCTCCGTCACCATGTGGATGAGCACCCAGCGCAGCGAGACGGCGTCGCCGAACCAGGCCTTGCCCAGGTCGTCGAGGTCGAGTTCGCCGATCACCTGGTCGGCGGCGGCGCGGGCGCGGGCGTAGAACGCCAGGACGTCCTCGGTGGACTCGTGCGGCTCCACCCTCATGTCGGAGGTCTCGTCGGCCTCCAGGTCGAAGGGCAGGGGCCCCGTCTCGCGGCCGAACGCCTCGCAGAACCAGCCCAGCTCGGCACCCCCCAGGTGCTTGACCAGGCCCAGCAGGTTCGTCCCCGACGGGGTCATCGGCCGCCGCAGCTGCTCGTCGTCCAGGCCGTCGAGCTTCCACAGCACCGCGTCGCGGTGCCGGTCGAGGGCGACGTGCAGACTGTCCTTCTCAGCACCGGTGAACGGTACGCGCTTCATCATGGGCGGACCGTACCAGCCGTCACCGACAGTGCCGCCGGGCCGGTGGCCGGGCCCCGTCCGGTCACGCCTGCGCGCGGAACGGGGCCGTCCGCCCGGGGTGGCGCCGCGTCAGGCGGAGCGGTGGTAGGAGGTGAGCGAGATCCGGACCGGGCCGTCGTCGGCGGCCGTGGCGAGGATGCGGACGATGGCGATGTCCTGGCCGCCCTGGGCGCGGACGCAGAAGCTGCGGTCGGTGCGCAGGGCGTTGAAGGGCAGGGTGGAGACCGGTTGGGTCTCGACGCCCTTGACGCAGTCGGGGAGGGTGAGCCGGCCGGTCGGCGCGACGTAGGCGTCGCTGTCCTCGGGGATGTAGAACTCGCCGGCGTGGCGGCCCAGGTACCAGGTGGAGGCGTCCTGGGCGGTGACCTTCCCGGCCTTGAGGTCGAACTCGTAGCTGGGGTCGGGGGAGGTGAGTTCGAGGTTGGTGTGGACGGCGGTGTACCCGGGGGCCGTCGTGGCGGCGGTGGTGGCCGGGGCGGTGGCGGACGGGGCGGTGGCGGCGCCGGCGGACGGGGCGAGGCCGGCGGCGACGTTCTGGTCGTCGAGGTCGTCGAGGTACTCGGGATCGAGCAGGACGAACGCGGCCGCGGCGCCGACGAGGAGGGCGGCGGTGGTCAGGAGCACGGTGCGGGTGCGGGTGTGCCGGCGGGCGGGGGCGGCGGGCTCGGGTCTGTCGGGGGCCGGTTGCAGCCGGGTGGGCGACGGGGCGGGGAGGCCGAGCCTGGTCGGGGCGTCGGCCGCGGCCCGGGCCGGGGAGAGGACGGTGGCGGGTGTGGCGGGCGTGGTCGGCAGGTCGCTGTGGCGGCGGATCGCGCTGCTGACCTGCTGGGGCAGCCAGTCGTCCGAGAAACGGAGTTCGCCGCCGGTGGCGGGGTGCCGGCGGGCGGCCTCGATCAGCTGGGCGGTGCCCGGCCGGTCCTCGGGGCGCTTGGCCAGGCAGAGCCGGACCAGTTCGTGCAGTCCGGGCGGCAGGTGGGAGAGGTCGGGCTCCTCGTGCACCGCCCGGTACAGCGAGGCGGGCTCGGGCCCGTCGCCGAAGGGGGGAGTGCCGGAGCCGACGTAGGCGATCAGGGCGCCCAGCGCGAAGACGTCGGTGGCCGGGGCGGCGGACAGGCCGAGGGCCTGTTCGGGGGCCATGAAGCCGGGCGAGCCGATCCGCAGGCCGATGCCGGTGAGCGGGCTGGCGTCGGCGGCCCGGGCGATGCCGAAGTCGATGACGCGGGGGCCGTCGGCGGCGACGAGGACGTTGCCGGGCTTGAGGTCGCGGTGGACGACGCCCGCCGCGTGGATCGCCTGGAGGGCCTCGGCGATGCCGGCGAGGAGCAGCAGGACGGTCCGTTCGGGCAGCGGTCCGTAGTGGTGGACGACCTGCTGGAGGGAGGGGCCGGGCACGAAGGTGGTGGCCAGCCAGGGAGTGGCGGCGTCGGTGCCCGCGTCGACCACCTGGGCGGTGTAGAGGCCGTGGATGCGCCGGGCGCTGGCGACCTCCTGGGCGAAGCGGTGCCGGAACTCGGGGTCCTCGGCGAGTTCGGGCCGGACGACCTTGAGCGCGACCGGCCGCCCGCCGGGGGTGTAGGCCAGGTAGACGAGGCCCATGCCGCCCGCGCCGAGCCGCGCGCAGAGGCGGTAGCCGCCGACCTCGCGGGGGTCGTCCGGGGACAGCGCCTGGAACGCCGTGGGCGACGGGGCGCCGAAGGGCTCTGCGGTCATGCTGGCTCCCAGCGGGTCGTGCGGGTGGGACGGGGGAGTGGCGGAGCGGGGCAAGGCAAGGGCAGGACGGGGCAAGGCAGGACGGGGCAAGGCGCGGGCGCGGCGGCCGGTCGGGCCGGGGCCCGGGCGGACGTCGGCGTCGTGAAGCGCACCGGATCATACCCCGACTGGGATTTCAGTCAGGAGCAGGGTCCTCCGATCGGTCGGCGCCCCCTCCGGGTAAGGTGATTCCTTGTGGCTGACCGTCGAACCTTGATCATGGAAGCGGCTGCGCGGGTCATCGCCCGGCGCGGCGTCCGCGGGCTGCGCGTGGAGGAACTGGCGGCGGAGGCGGGTGTTTCGACCGCGCTGATCTACTACCACTTCAAGGACCGCGCGGGGATCCTCCGCGCGACGCTGGAGTTCATCAACGACCGGGCCGAGCGCTACACGACGGAGCGCGCGGCGGACGCGCCGCCGCTGGACGCCCGGGGCGAGCTGGAGCAGACGCTGCTGCTGGAGCTCCAGGACACCCCCGAGGTGCGGGAGAACAGCACGGCCTGGGGCGAGCTGCGGGCGAGTGCGGTGTTCGACCCCGAGCTGCGGGAGGACCTGGCCCGGGCCACCCTCGTCTGGGTCCAGGAGGTCGCCGAGCTGCTCGGGCAGGTGCGGCCGATGAACGGGGCCGCCGCCCTGGCGGCCTCGGCCGAGCGGCTGACCGCGCTGCTGGAGGGGCTGAGTGTCCGTTGGCTCAGCGGCAGCCTGCCGGTGGCGCACGCGCGCGAGCTGATGGCCGGCGCGATCGAGGCTGAAGTGGAGCGACTGCGCGGGTAGCGCGCGTCGCGTTCCGGCCCCGGGCGAGGCGGCCCGGGGCCTTCTCGCGTGCCGGGGCCTTTCTGTGCCGGGTCCTTTTCCGTGCCGGGCCTTTTCCGCATGGGGAAAGGCCCGGCAGCTTCGCGACGTGGAGCTTGACTGAAAATTCAGTCAATGCCAGAGTTGCGGCTGCGGGGCCACCGGTCACTCGGTGGGCAATACTTGATTTGGAGATCCGTCATGAGCAACACCCACGGTGACAACCGCTCCCTGTTCGGCCGCCTCTTCGGGGCCCCGCCCCCGCACCAGGCGGAGCACGGGCTGCCGTACGCCGGCGAGGCCGGGCTCCCGCAGTGGTGGGTGGACCGCGACGACGTCCCGCACGCCCGCACCTGGATGTCCTGGCCGTCCCGCAAGTCCGTCTGGGGTCGGCAGCTGGCGGGTGTCCAGCAGGACATCGCGCTCATCGCCCGGACCATCGCCCGCTTCGAGCCGGTGGTCATGTGCGCCCCGGACGACTACAGCGTCCGGGAGGCCCAGTCCCTGTGCGGACCCGCCGTCACCGTGACGGACGCCGTCCCCACCGACGACCTCTGGATGCGGGACACCGCCCCGGTGTTCCGGCGCGACGGCTACGGCCGGCTCGACGCCGTCGGCCTCAACTTCAACGGTTGGGGCGGCAAGCAGACCCACCGGGACGACGCCGAGGTCGCGCGCGGCATCGCCGAGATGCTCCGACTCCCCTTCTCCTACGCGGAGTTCGTCGGCGAGGGCGGCTCGGTCGAGACCGACGGCGACGGCACCCTGATGGCCACCGAGAGCAGCCTGGTCAACAAGAACCGCAACCGGGGCATGAGCCGGGACGAGATCGAGGAGGCCGTCCTGGAGGTGTACGGCGCGGACAAGATGATCTGGGTCCCCGGGATCAAGGGCCAGGACATCACCGACGACCACATCGACGTCACCTCCCGGTTCGTCCGGCCGGGCGTCGTCCTGGTGCAACTGCCCCCGGCGGACCGCCACGACGTCTGGGCCCGGGACGCCCGGGAGCAGTTCGACATCCTCTCCCGGGCCACCGACGCCAGGGGCCGCCGGCTCCAGGTGATCCGGGTGGACGGCCCCGACACCGTCCGCTCGCGCGACTCGAAGTTCGTCGACTCGTACCTGAACTTCCACGTCGTCAACGGGGGCGTGATCGCCGCCCAGTTCGGCGACGTGTACAAGGACGAGGCCGCCCGGCGCACCCTCGCCGAGGCCTTCCCCGGGCGCGAGGTCGTCCAGCTCGACGTCGACCGCCTGATGGCCGGGGGCGGCGGCATCCACTGCTCCACGATGCAGGAACCGCTGCCTTAGGGCCTGTCCGGTCGACCGGGCCCAGCAGATTTTGAAGACGCGCCCTAGGCGCGCCAGCCCGCGATCTCCGTGCCGATCGCCTCGCCGAGCAGGCTGCGCGCGCGGTCGAGCGGCAGCGAGCCGCTCAGCCACCGGATGGAGAGGCCCTCCAGGAGCGCGGTGAGGCGTTCGGCGGAGGCGGCGTGCGCGGGCGCGGTGCCGAACGGGTGGGCGCGGCCGAGCAGGCCGGCGATCTCGTGCACCCAGGTGTGGGTGGCCCTGGCCAGGTCCTCGCGGAGGCGGGACTCGAAGACCGCGCTCGCCCGCAACTCGCCCCAGGCGGTGCTGTTCTCGCGGACCTCGGTGGAGTCCTGGAGTTCCAGCAGCAGGGCCTGGGCCAGTTCGCTCCAGGGGTCGTCCGTGGGCGCCCCGGGCTCCGGTTCGGCGGTGTAGCGGTCGGCCCGTTCGCCGATGAACTCCAGGGTCTCGCGGAGGATCCCGGCGCGGTCGGTGAAGTGGTAGTAGATCAGCGAGGTCGACACCCCGGCCTCGGCCGCCAGTTCCCCCACCCGCAGTCCGCGTACGCCGCGTCGCGCGATGAGTCGTGTGGCCGCTCTCAGTATCTCTGTTCGACGGTCTGGCATGGTGGTCCACTGTACTCGAAATATTGACTGAACTTTTAGTCTGGCTTGAGAGGCGCCCACCCCGCCCTCCCGGCCCGGCGGATCGCCCGATTCGCCCGATCGGCGCCGCGCGGGCTCGCCGACGGACCCGCCGGCCACCCCTACTGTCGGATATCGCCCGCTTCGGGGTGGAATCCGTGTCGACGAGGGGACCTGCCATGAGAGAACCCGCCCTGTCCCGCCGGGCCGTGCTGCGCTCCGGGGCGGCCGCGGCCGTGGCCGCGATGGTGGAAGGCTGCGGTTCGTCGGGGGCCTCGTCCCCGAAGGACGAGCCGACCACGGCCGCCGGCACGGGCACGGGCGGAGCCGCGAGCCCCGCGGCGTCGTACGCCATGCCGGCCGAATGGCGCCCCCACACCAGGACGTTCATGGCCTGGCCGGCCCTCGATTCGGTGTGGGGCGACCAACTGCCCGCCGTCCGCCAGGACATCGCGCACGTCGCGCAGGCTGTCGCCCGGTTCGAACCGGTGGTGCTGATGGCCCGCCAGGACCAGAGCGCCGCGGCCCGGCAGCTGTGCGGCTCCAGCGTCGAGGTCCTCGACCTGGCGGTGGACGACCTGTGGGCCCGCGACACCGGCCCGACCTTCGTCACCGGCCCGGCAGGACTGGCCGGCGTCGACCTCAACTTCAACGGCTGGGGCGGCAAACAGACCCACGACAACGACGCCAAGGTCGCCCGGTACCTCCTCGACCACTACAGGATCCGGCGCATCCAGGCGCCGATCACCGGCGAGGGCGGCGCGATCGAGGTCGACGGCGAGGGCACCCTGATGGCCACCGAGAGCTCGTGGGTCAACGCGAACCGCAACCCGGGCACGAGCCGCGACCAGATCGAGGGGGCCCTGAAGGAGCTGTTCGGCGTCCAGAAGGTCATCTGGTTCGCCGGCGTGGCCGGGCAGGACATCACCGACTGCCACATCGACGCCCTGGCCCGGTTCGCGGAGCCGGGCGTGGTCGTCATCCACCGCCCCGGCCCGGACACCCCGCCGGACATCTGGTCCCGCGCCTCCGACCAGGCCTTGCAGGTGCTCGGCTCCACCACCGACGCCAAGGGCCGCAAGCCGCGGATCGTGGAACTCGCCGAACCCGACCTCACCGGGCAGCCGGACCGGGGCAAGGACTTCCTGGCCACCTACCTCAACTACTACGTCGTCAACGGGGCCGTGATCATGCCCCAGTTCGGGGACAAGGCCTCCGACGACCGGGCGGCGGGCGTGCTGGCCGACCTCCACCCCGGCCGCGAGATCGTCCCGGTGAGCATCAACGCCATCGCGGCCGGCGGTGGCGGCATCCACTGCTCGACCCAACAGCAGCCCGAGGCCGCCGCCGGGGCCTCCGGCGGCTCCTCGGGCCCGGCCTGACCGACCGGCCGGGCCCGAGGAGCCGGGCCGGACCGATCGGCCGGGCCTGACCGACTGTGCCGCGCCGAGCCCGGAAGCCGGGGCGGCGCGGCGCGGCCGATCGGGCCGTTTCCGGACGGTCAGCCCGTGATCGGCCGGCTGTCCAGGCGGATGTGGTCGACCGCCCAGTACCAGTTGTTGCCCGCGTCGTACATCCGGAACTTCAGCGTCACCGCCTGCGCCCCCGCCGGGACGGTGAGGCGGCGGGTGACGAGGGTGTTCTGGACGTCCTTGCCGGCGTTGTCGTTGCCGGTGGCGTCGGCGCTGTAGAACACCAGGCGGGTCTCCGTGCCGTTGTCGAACACGGCCGTGACGGACGCCTTCTGCGGGGCCTCCTGCCGGTAGTGGGAGTCGAAGGCCAGGTACAGCGTGTCGGCGCCGGCCGGGAGGCGGACGGCGGGGGAGACGAGTGTGGAGTCGAAGACGCCCTTGCGGGAGGGGGAGCCGGTGTCGTCCCAGTCGTCCGGGTCGGCGACGGCGAGGACGCCCAGGCCGCGGGTGAAGTTGCCGCGGTCCTGCCCGGCCGGGGTGGACCACTCGCGCTTGGTGTGGAAGGTCCAGCCCTGGAGACGGACGGTGCCCTGCGGCATGCCGGGGGCGTTGACCACCGACCAGCCCTGCGGCGCCCGGGCCGTCCAGCCGAGCACGCCGTCCTGCGGCTGGAGCGCGCCGGCCAGCGACTCGAAGTCCTCGCCCAGCAGGTGGCCGGCCATCACGGGGGCGGGGCGGGCGGCGAGTTCGCCGTCGGCGATCGCGAAGCGGTCGCCGGCCAGCGCCCGGGCGGTGACCAGGATCCGGTGGGTGGCGCCGTCCGGCAGCTGGGCGGGCGGGGTGACCTCCCAGACGGCGGTGGCGGTGGCGCCGGCGGCGAGCGCGGCGGGCGGCGCGGTGACGGCGGTGACCGTCCAGCCCGGCGGGACGACGGGCTGCGCCTCGACGGCGGTGAGCGCGGCGCCGGCGGTGAGCACGGCCGAGACCCGGGCCGGGCGGCCGGGCAGCAGGACGGGCTCGTCGATGGTGCCGGAGGCGGCCCCGAGGGCGACGTCCACGGCGAGCGGGTCGGCCAGGCCCAGGGCCGGGTCGGTGACCGTCCGGTCGTCCCAGGGGAAGCGGCCGGCGATCCGACGGCGGAAGGTGAGGTCCCCGCGGACGGCCACCGCGACGTCGTACCAGCCCTCGGGCCGGACGGCGAGGTTGACGGTCCGGTCGTCGCCGGCCGCGACCCGCACCTCGCGCAGCCCGTCGCCGTAGGCGAGGTCGCCGACCAGGAAGGTCTGGGCGGTGCGCGAGCGGTTGATCACGTCGACTTCGAGGACCTTGCCGTTGCGCTCCTCCGACAGCGACACCTCGTACGTGCCGGCGGCGTCGCCGCGCAGGTGCCACAGCGCGCCGTTGGGGCCGTGGACGCGCAGGTCGTAGCCCTCCGGGCCGACCGTCCAGACGTCGGAGAGCCGGCTCTTCGCGCCGACGGTGTAGTGCCGGGGCGCGCCGCCCGGTGCCGGGTAGACGGCGAACACCGCGCCCTGGCGGCCCTGGTTGACCAGGTCGAGGGTGAGCTCGCCGCCCTTCAGCCGGGGCTTGACCAGCAGGTCGTAGGGCGCCGGGCGGGCTGAGCGGGTGCCGCGCTGCTGCTGCGGGAAGGCCTGCGGGCTGGGCACGGTGGGGGCGGGGAGCTTGCCGGTGTCGACCACCTTCTGCCGGTTGCCGCTGGTGTCGGGCAGCTGCGGCCAGGCCGGGTTGCGGCCGGAGAAGTCGAAGACGTTGGTGAGGTCGCCGCAGACGGTGCGCCGCCACGGGCTGATGTTGGGCTCCTGGACGCCGAAGCGCTGCTCCAGGAAGCGCAGCACCGAGGTGTGGTCGTAGACGGTGGAGTCGACGACCCCGCCGCGGGTCCACGGCGAGACCACGACCATCGGCACCCGCACGCCCAGGCCCATCGGGTACGGGCCGGAGACCAGGGTCTCGCCGGCCGGCAGGGTGTCGGACCAGGCGAGCGAGCCGTCCGCGGCCTTGACCCGGTACTTGCCGTCCTGACCGACGACCCGGTGGTAGGTGGCGGAGCCCTTGCTGACGCGGACGACGACCTCGCCGTCCACCGGCACGGTCGACTTGCCGCGCCCGGTGGCCAGCGGCGGGACGGGCGGCAGCTGGTGGTCGAAGAAGCCGCCGTGCTCGTCGTAGTTGAGGATGAAGACGGTCTTCTGCCACACCTCGGGCTTCGCCGCCAGGGCGGCGAGCAGCCGGGCGGTGAGGTGCTCGCCGTTCGGCGGCGCGTAGTTGGCGTGCTCGGAGAGCGCGGCCGGGGCGACGATCCAGGACACCTGCGGCAGCTGGTCGGCCTGGACGTCGGCGGCGAAGGCGTCGACCAGGGCGTCGCCCATCGCGAACGGGTCGTTCTTCTTCGCCGGGTCGCCGACGGCCCGCATGCCGCGCTCGTACAGCGGCTCGCCGGGCTTGGCCTTGACGAAGGGGGCGAACCAGGCGAGCGCGTTGTCGTCGAAGTTGTCCAGCGCCTGGTAGGTCTTCCAGCTGACGCCGGCCCGCTCAAGGCGCTCGGCGTAGGTGGTCCACTCGTAGCCGCCGGGGATCTCGGTGTTGTCGGTCACCGGGGTGTCCCGTACGGTGCCGCCGCTGGTCCCGGTCATCAGGTGGTCGCGGTTGGTATTGGTGTTGCACTGGACGGACGCGTAGTAGGCGTCACAGGTGGTGAACACCGAGGCGAGCGCGTGGTAGAAGGGCATGTCGGCGCTCTCGTAGTAGCCCTGGCCGAGCCAGCCGCCGGAGCGGCGGGTGACCGAGCCGTCGGCGAGGCCGTCGTTCCAGGCCTTCATGGAGTCCACGAAGCCGAAGGCGGGCGCGCCCTGCTGGTAGGCGCTGGTGTGCGCGGCGTTCATCGGGAATGGCAGCAGGTGGCCCTCCTTGCGGCCCGGGTCGGGCTGGTGGAACACCGAGCGCCCGTTGACCCCGCGCACCGCCGTCCGGTCGCCGAAGCCGCGGACGCCCGCCAGGGTGCCGAAGTAGTGGTCGAACGCGCGGTTCTCCTGCATCAGCACCACGACGTGCTGGATGTCCGCCAGCCGCCCGGGCTTGGCCGGCGCGGCGAGCGCCTGCTGGACGCTGATCGGGAGGGCGGACAGCACGGCGGCCGCCGCCGCGCCGCCGAGCAGGCTGCGGCGCGACAGTTCGGGCATCGGACTCATCGGGTGGGGCTCCTTGCTGACGGGCGCCGGACCATCGGTTCGACCCGGACCAGTCACGTTTCTAAGCGACCGAGGTGACCGGGGCCGGGGAGTTCGATGACGATCCGATGGCCGCCAAGGGGCCCGGAGCTGTACAGACAACTTGTCGGCCTGTCGGGCGGTGCGGGAGCCACCGTCAAGTCCGCGCCGGGGAAGCCGTGTCGGCATCTGGTGCAGGACGTGGCGGCGGATCCGTCAGGTCCGAGGGCCGGCCTGAACTGGCCCGGCGTCAGTGGCGTAGCCCTTCCGGCCGACGCCGGTCACCGGGCGGCGGTGACGCCCGGGGTGAGGCGGAGTCGCTCGGGGCGGGACGGGGAGCGGAGGTCCTCCGGGGCGAGCAGGTCGCGGCGGGCCTGCCAGGCGAGCAGCCGCTCCAGGGCCTGCTGGTCGCGCTCGTCCGCCGTCCCGGCCGTGGCGCCCGGGCCGACCTCGCGCAGCAGGACGCGGGTCGGCTCGCCGTCCTCGCCCGGCATGACCTCCAGGACGGAGAACCACGAACCGGGCGGGAACACCACCTCGGGCTCGCCGTCCTCGGCGATCACCGAGGTGCGGCGGCCGGTCGCGGACCACACCAGGAACTCGACCGGCGTCCCCGGTACGACCTCCAACGCCGGCGTCCCGACCACCGGCGCGGGCTCCACCAGCAGCGTCCCCGGCACGTAGTGACGCAGCTCCTCCTCGCCCGCGTCGGCGCCCAGCAGCACGGCGCCCCGGTGGTTCGGCAGCCGCCGCAGGCCGGATCCCAGGCACGCCAGGTACGGGTCCAGCGGCCCGGAGCCCGGTCGGCGGGCCGCCACGACCAGCTCGGTGTGCAGGACCGGGACGCCCGTGTCGACGTGGTGCAGGTAGACCGCCGCGAGGTCGCTCTTGAGGTCGTCCCGGGAGTGCGAGCGCAGCGCCGGCAGCCGCATGGCGACCTGCTCGGCGCGGCTGGCGCAGCGCTGGAAGTGCTCGCCCAGGAGCGCCCGGAAGGCGGTCCGCTCGGCGGCCGTGCTCGGGCGGCCGGAGACGGCGGTGCCGTCGGGGGCGAGGAGGCGGGCGCGGGTGGGGGCTTCGGGCTCCGGGGCGGGGGCCGGCTCGGGTTCGGGGACCGGTTCGGGTTCGGGGACCGGGGCTGGTTCGGGTTCGGGCTCGGGTTCGAGGGCGGGCTCGGGGTCCGGGAGCGGGGCCGGTTCGGGCGTGGGTGCTTCGGCGGCGGGCGGTGCGGCCGGTTCGGGGATCTGCGGCTGGGCCTGGACCGGGGCCAGGGGCTCCGGGAGGGTGGCGGTAGCGGTGGCGAACTCTTCGTCTGGGGCAGGTACTTGGGCGTCGGGGTCGGTTGTGGTGGTGGTCTGGGTCCGGACCGCCGAGGCCGGCGGGATGGCCGCGGTGATGGTGGCGGCGGTGGCGAACTCGCCTTCGGGGGCCGGTCGTTGCGGGTCGACCGCGGCGGCCTGCACGGTGGCCGGCACGGCGGGCTGGGCGGGCTGCGCCGCGGGGAGGAAGCTTCCGCGGCGTGCGCCGTCGATCAGCAGCTCGGGTGCGGTCGCACCGGGGGTGGTGAGCGCGGCGCGCAGCTCGTCCAGGACGGCGAGCACCTCGGGCGGCACCGTTCGCCCGTCCGCGCCCGCGATCAGCAGCGGGTGGGCCGGGTCGGGGTCGCGCAGGCGGGGCCCGCGGTCCTGCGGCGGCTCCTCGGGGCGCAGCCACAGGCCGGCCGGCACGGCCTCCAACCGCCAGCCGGTGACCGGGGATTCGTAGAGGGCCGGTCCGCAGGCGGCCGGGCCGCCGGGGGTGGTGCGCCAGGCGGAGGCGACCACGCGGCGCCTGGTGGGGGAGGCGGTCAGCTCGGTCAGCCACGGTTCCCAGGTGGGGGTGCCGTCGGAGGCCAGCACGCGGGAGGAGAAGCCGCTGGTGGTGCGCATGGGCAGGCCGACGGCGGCCCGGAGGTCGTGGCCGAGTTCGGTGGCGAGCCCGGTGGCGAGGGCGGTGAGCGCGCCGGTGGCGGCCCAGGGGGCGCTGAGCAGCAGGTCGGCCTCGGGGCCGGGGAGCAGGCGGCGGAGCCGGGCGGCGAGCTCGGCGGCCGGGGGGAGGGGCGCGCCCGGGTGGCCGACGACGAGGATGACGGTGCCCTCGTCGGCGGTGGCCCTGGTGAGCGGGCCGGACGGGCCGTCGGGGTCGGGCTCGCTGCGGAACCAGTAGCCGTGCGGCAGCGCGGTGACCAGCGGGTCGGCGGGCGCGGCGGGCGGTGTGGGCGCGGCGGGCGGTGCGGCCTCGACGCGCCGGGCGGGGGCGGCGGGCTCCGGGGCCGCTGCGGCGGGGCCGGGCGCGGACACGGCGCCCAACGGAACGCCCCGCGCGGGCGAGGCCACGACGGGCGCGGCCACCGGAAGCTCCAGCACGGCGGTCTCCGCCATCGGACGCTTCATCACCACGGTCTCCGCGGCCGAGCCGGCCGAGCCGGCCGAGTCGGTCGGTGCGGCGGCCGGCTCCGTCGGCAGCGGCCAGACCGGCCCGAGCCGGCGCACCTGTCCGGCCGGGGTGCAGAGCCACCAGGAGGACGGCGCGTCGTCCGTCGGCCCGCTGGTCAGCAGGGTGCCGTCGGGGCGGAGGGTGACCAGCCCGTCCGGGGCGACGACGCCGATGCCGGTCAGTTCGGCGATCCGTTCGGCGGGGCGGGGCCCGGTGTCCGGGGCGGTGGCCAGGCCGGAGGCGGCGAGGACGAGCGCGGTGGCGTCCCGGGCGGTGGCGGTGCGGGTCAGCTCGTCGAGCCGGCCGAACAGGACGGCCGGCGCGTCGGGGGCGGCGGCGAGGACGGTGACGGTCCGGGTGACGGCGGTGAGCCGGCCCAGCGCGGCGGTCATCGCGGCGGGCAGGGCCGCCGGGCCGGTGCCGTCCGCGCCGCCGGGGGCGATGACGAAGTGCGGGCCCACCTGGTGCAGGGCGGCGGGCCCGGCGGCGGGGGTGTTCCGACGGAAGGCCAGTCGGCGTTTCGCCGGGGCGGCGCCCGGCGCGTCCCCTGCCGCCTGCGCTGATGTGCTCATCGTCCCGCCCGCCCTCCGTCCGCGCGGCCGCGTCTGCCGCACGTGTCACCAGGCTCTACGGCCGCCTCGCCTCGCCGGGTTCACCGGCTCGCCCGGCTCGCCCGACTCACCCCTCGTCCCCGTCCTCCGCCATGACGGCGGTCTGCACCTGGACCGTGCGCCGGCGGGTGATGTGCAGGCCGCGCCCGGCCGGGAAGGCGCGGGGCTTGGTGGAGCCGAACAGGAAGCCCTCGCTGGGCGGGCAGGACAGCAGCACCACCGGGGTGTTGACCTCCTCCAGCTTGCGCAGCAGCTGGTCGGAGGAGGCCCGCCCGATGCCGTTGGCGCTGCGGGCGACGATCAGGTGCAGGCCGAGCTCGGCGCCCTGCGCCAGGTAGTCGAGCAGCGGCGCGAAGGGGTGGGCGCCCATGCTGCTGGAGGAGCCGGCGACCAGCTCGTAGTCGTCGACCACGATGAACAGTTCGGGGCCCTCCCACCAGTCCCGCAGCCGCAGCCGGGCCGGCGCGATGTCCGCGTCGGGCAGTCGGTTGGCCATCGCCCGTGCCGCGCCGTCGACGATCTGGCGCAGGACGTCCACGGCCACCGCGTGGCCCAGCCGGTACTCCTCGGGCACCGCCCCCTGGAGCACCCGGCGGTAGTCGACGAGCATGATCCGGGCCTCGTTGGGCTGGTAGGCGGTGGTGATGGCGGAGGCGACCAGCTTCAGCAGGTTGGTCTTGCCCGCCTCGCTGTCGCCGACCACCAGCAGGTGCGGCGTCTCCTCGAAGTCGTGCCACATCGGGGTGAGCGAGACGTCCTGGATTCCGAGCGGGACGCGCAGCCGGCCCTCGGGGGCGGGCAGTGCGGCGACGGGCAGGGTGAGCGGCAGCATCCGGATCTCGGGCGCGCGGGGGCCGGCCCACTGCTCGGCGATCGCGTCGACCAGGTCGGCGACGCCCTCGCCGAGGTCCTCGGTGCCGCCGCCGTCCATCCGGGGGAGCGCGGTGAGGAAGTGCATCTCGTCGGAGGTCAGGCCGCGGCCGGGGATCTTCGGCACCTTTCCGGCGGCCCGCATGTTGATCGCGGAGTCGACCGCGTCGCCGAGCCGCAGTTCGAAGCGGGTGCCCAGGAGGTCGCGCAGTGCGCCGGTGACCTCGCCCCAGCGGGTGGTGCCGACGATCAGGTGGATGCCGTAGTTGAGGCCGCGCTGGGCGATCAGGGTCAGGGCGGGCGCGAGGTCCGGGAACTCCTGGCGGACGGTGTTCCAGCCGTCGATGACCAGGAAGACGTCGCCGTGCGCCTCCTCGGGCAGCTCGCCCGCCGTCAGACGTCGGCGGAAGGACGACACCGAGTCGATGCCGAGCTCGGCGAAGCGCACCTCGCGCCGGGCGAGGATGCTGTTGACCTCCGCGACGGTGCGCACCACCCGCTCGGGGTCGTGCCGGCCGGTGATCCCGCCGACGTGCGGCAGGCCGCGCAGCGAGGAGAGTGTGCCGCCGCCGAAGTCCAGGCAGTAGAACTGCACTTCGCGCGGGGTGTGGGTGAGCGCGAGAGCGGTCATCAGGGTGCGCATCAGGGTGCTCTTGCCGCTCTGCGGACCGCCCGCGATGCCGACGTGGCCGCCGGAGCCGGACAGGTCGGCGGTGAGCAGGTCGCGGATCTGCTGGAAGGGCCGGTCGATGACGCCGACCGGGACGGTCAGGGTGCCCCGGCCCGACGCGGCCTCGGTGGTGAGGCCGAGTTCGGGGTGCGGCGCCAGCGGCGGCAGCAGCTGGTCCAGGGTGGGCGGCACGCCCAGCGGCGGCAGCCACACCTGGTAGGCGGGCGGCCCGACGTCGGTCAGCTTCTCGGCGGCGAGGGCCAGCAGGGTGCGGGTCTCCTCGGGCACCTCCGCGACGGCCGGCTCCTCGGGCACCGCGACGGGCTGACGCGGCGCCACGTAGTCGGTGCCGTAGACGGCGACCTGCCCGGCCACCGCCTCCTGGCGGGCCTCCGGACGCCGGACCCGGTAGGGGCCGGAGACGTACGCGGCCTTGAACCTGGTCAGGGTGGCGATGTCGCTGCGCAGGAATCCGTTGCCGGGCTGGGAGGGCAGCTGGTAGGCGTCGGGCACGCCGAGGACGCCCCGGCTCTCCATGGCCGAGAAGGTCCGCAGGCCGATCCGGTAGGACAGGTGGGACTCCAGGGCGTGCATCCGGCCTTCGTCCAAGCGCTGCGAGGCGAGCAGCAGATGGACGCCGAGGGAGCGGCCGAGGCGGCCGATCATGATGAAGAGGTCCATGAAGTCGCGGTGTGCGGCGAGCAGTTCGCTGAACTCGTCGACCACGACGAACAGCGTCGGCAGCGGCTCCAGCGGGGTGCCGGCGGCACGTGCCGTCTCGTAGTCCAGCAGCGAGCTGTAGTTGCCGGCGGAGCGGAGCAGCTCCTGGCGGCGGACCAGTTCGCCGTGCAGGGCGTCGCGCATCCGGTCGACCAGGGCGGCCTCGTCGGCCAGGTTGGTGATCACCGCCGAGGTGTGCGGCAGCCGGTCGAGGCCGAGGAAGGTCGCGCCGCCCTTGAAGTCCACCAGGACGAAGTTCAGCACCTCGGAGGAGTGGGTGAGGGCCAGCGCCAGCACCAGGGTGCGCAGCAGCTCGGACTTGCCGGAGCCGGTCGCGCCGATCAGCATGCCGTGCGGGCCCATGCCGCCCTGCGCGGACTCCTTGATGTCCAGTTCGACGGGCGTGCCGTCGCCGGCGATCCCGAGCGGGACCCGCAGCCGGTCGGCGATCCCGCGCCGTGACCAGCCGTCGCCGACGTTGTGCCGGTGCAGGTCGCGGATGCCGAGCAGCGAGGCCAGGTCGAAGTCGCTCGCCAGCGGCTCGCCGGCCTCGCCCGGGTCGCCGATCCGGTACGGGGCCATCAGCGCCGCCAGCCGGCGGGCGGCCGGCAGCGGCAGGGCGTCCGGCCGGCCGAGGTCGGTGACGTCGTCCTGATGGTTGCGGTCGGCGCCGACCATGGCCAGCCGGCCGTCCTCGATCCGCAGCCGCAGCCGGAACCGCAGCGGCTTCCAGTCCAGCGTGTCACCGAGGTCCAGCAGCGTGGCGTTGCGGTAGCCGGCCAGTGCCGCCCGGCTGCTCGCCCCCGCCTGCGGGCCGTCCAGCACGATCACGGTGTATGGCTCGTCCCGGTTCGGCTGGGTGTCCGGCTCGTACGGGGGCCGCCCGGCGAACTCGGCGCCGAGCAGCTGCTCGATCTCCACCACCGAGCCCGCCACCAGCCGCACCGGCCCCACCCCGTCGGTGTCCACCGGGTGCACGGCGTGCGGCAGCCACTTCGTCCACTCCCAGTCCGCGCGGTGCTCCGCGTCGGTGACCACGGCGATCCGCAGCTCGTCGGGGGCGTGGAAGGCCGCCAGCTGGGCCAGCATCGCGCGGGCCAGGGCCCGGGTCGCGGCCCGGTCCTCGCCGCGCAGCAGTACCTGGGCGTACCCGCGCAGGTAAACGGCGATGGGCTGGTCGGCGACGGTGCCGTAGGCGTTGATGAAGCGGCGCAGCGCGTGCGCGCACAGCGGCTCCAGGTCCTCCACCGGCTTGGTGGACAGAGGTGCGAGCCGGACCGCGAGGCGCTGGTGCCCGAGGCCGATCCGGACGTCGCCGAAGTCGGGGTGCGCGCTGCGCCGTTCCCACAGCCGCGAGGTGCGCACCAGCGCGGGCAGGACGTCGGGCGCGGGGTGGCGCCAGGCGAGCGCCTCCTGTTGGCGGGAGATGTGCCCGCGGACCTGGCGGCGGACCTGGGCGAGGTAGCGCAGGTAGTCCCGGCGCTCGGCGCGCAGCTCCCGCTTGCGGTCGCTGGAGCTGCGGATCAGTTGGGTCACCAGCATGCCCACGGCGGACAGGCCCATCATGCCCATCGCGACGTAGGTCATGATGCCGCCGCCGTCGCCGGGACGCAGGAAGATGAAGACCATCGAGAGCGAGCTCAGCGCCATCGGCGCCATCGAGATCATGCTCGACATGCCGCTCTGCGCCTCGGGGAGGACGGGCGGCTCCTGCAACTGGATCTCGCCGTCGGGCATCGCCGGGCCGGGGCGCCGTGGCGGACGGTTGACCAGCACCACACTCAACGAAGGGCTCCTCGCGCAGGGGAAGGGCCGCTCGCTGCGTCGGCGGCCCGGGACGCGCACCGTCCACCCGGGACGACGGGCGGCGGGCCCGGCCGGGTTCACCCCGTTCGGCGGGGAAGGCGCGGCGCCGACGTCGAGGACGGCCGTGAACGGCTGTGAACGCCCGCGAACGGCTGCCGCGAAACGGATTCCGGCAGGCGGTGAACCCTCCGGGCCCCGCCGTCCGTGCCTCCTGGTGAGGTGACGCCCGGGCTCGCCCATCCCCCAGGCGCCCCCGGGCCGTCACCTCGCCACGCCGTTCTGAGGCCAGGGCAAAAGGGAGAAGTGTGAACGGGAGTGCCAACGGGACCGCCGTCGCCGGACTGTGCCGACTGAGGTTCCGCGCACCCGAGGCGGTGTTCGAACTCGCCGTCCCCGCCGACGTGCCGCTGGCCGACCTGCTACCGGCCGTCCTGCGCCACGGCGGCCCCGGGCTGGAGGAACAGGGCGTCGAACACGACGGCTGGGTGCTCCAGCGCCTCGGCGGCCCGCCCCTGGACGAGGAGTCGAGCGCCGAGGCGCTCGACCTGCACGACGGCGAGGACCTCTACCTGCGCCCGCGCCGTGAGGCGCTCCCCGAGGTGCACTACGACGACCTCGCGGACGGCGTCGCCACCGGCATGCGGGAGCGCCCCGACACCTGGCGTCCCGCCGTCACCCACCACGTGGCGCTCGGGCTGGCCCTGGCGGCCCTGGCCGGCGGGCTCGCCCTGCTCCTCCTCCCGGGCGCGGTGCCGGCCCGCGAACTCGCCGGCGCCGTCACCGGACTGCTCCTGCTGCTCGGCGCCCTGAGCGCCTCCCGGGCGGTCGGCGACGCGGGTGCCGGCACCGCGCTCGGCGCCATGGCCGTGCCCTATCTCGCCCTGACCGGCGCCCTGCTGCCCGCCGACGGCGCCTCCGCCACGGGGGCCCGGCTGCTGGCCGGCGGCTGCGCGGCCGCCGGCGCGGCGGTGCTGGCGATGGCCGCGGTCGGCTGCTCGGCGCCGCTCTACCTCGGCCTGGTGCTGTTCGCCCTGAACGTCGTGGTCGCGGGCGTACTGGTGCTCGCCGGGATGACCGCGCCCGAGGCGGCGGCGGCCCTGGCCGTGCTCGCGGTGATCGTCGGAGCCTTCGTCCCGGGGATCTGCTTCCGCCTCTCCGGCCTGCGGCTGCCCGCGCTGCCGCGCAACGCCGAGGAGCTCCAGGAGGGCATCGCGCCCGTCCCGAGCGCCACCGTCCGCAGCCGCAGTGACGTCGCCGACGGCTTCCTGACCGCCTTTCACCTGGCACTCGGCCTGGTCCTCACCCTGAGCATCACGCAGCTGGCCGCCGCGCCGGGCTGGGAACCGGCGGCGCTCACGGCGGCCCTGTCCGTCCTGCTGCTGCTGCACTCCCGGGCGATCGGCAGCATCACGCAGCGGCTCACCGTCCTGCTGCCCGGTGCCTACGGCCCGGCGCTGCTCCTCGGTCACCTGGTGCTCCGCGAGCAGGGCGGCGAGCGGCTGTTGGTGCTGGGCGGGCTGCTCGCGCTGGCCGCCGCCCTGGCCGTCGTCTCCTGGACGATCCCCGGCCGGCGGCTGCTGCCCTACTGGGGCCGGGCCGCCGACCTGCTGCACACGCTCGCGGCGGTGGCGGTGATCCCGCTGGCGCTGGCCGTGGCCGGGGTCTACCACGGGCTCAGGGCCATCGCCGGCTAGGGCGTGTCCGGCGGATCCTGCCGGACACGCCCCAGCCGCGCGACGCCCCTGACATTCCGTCCTCAAGGAGAACCACGCCATGCAGTCGAAGCGCGACCAGGTTCAGGCGCACCTGTTCGTGATGGGCCGGCTCGCCACCGGGATGCTCCGCGGCGAGCCCGACGCGCCCGACACCCCGGCCGGGCGCACCTCCCGGGGCACCGTCACCGGGCTGATCATCGCCGTGCTGGTCTGCCTGGTGGTCACCCTCTACGGGGTGGTCGTCCCCGGCGGCGCCACGGCCTGGAAGAAGCCCGGCACGCTGGTGGTGGTCAAGGAGAGCGGCGCCCGCTACCTGTACCTGGACGGCAGCCTGCACCCCCTGCTGAACGAGGCCAGCGCCCGGCTGCTCGCCGGCGACCAGCTGATCGTCGACCAGGTCGGCACCAAGTCGCTGGCCGACACCCCCCGCGGCGTCCCGGTCGGCATCCTCGGCGCCCCCGACGGCGTGCCCGCCCCCGACCGGCTCGCCGACACGCCCTGGTTGGCCTGCGCCGTCGACCGGCCCGGCCCCTCCGGTGGCCGCACCCCGCAACTGGCCCTCGCGATCGGCCCCGGCAACCGGGGCGTCGGCCTGACCGACGGCCAGGGCCTGCTGGTGGCCGCCCCCGACGGCGCCCAGTACCTGCTCTGGCACGGCCGGCGGCTGCGCCTGGACACCCGCTCCGGTGCCCGGCAGGCCCTCGGTCAGACCGCCGTCGCCGCCTACCCGGTGACCACCGCCTTCCTCAACGCGACCACCGCCGGACCCGACCTGGCCGCCCCCGCCGTCGACGGGCGCGGCCAGGCCGGACCGCAGCTCGCCAACCGCCCCACCCGGGTCGGCCAGCTCTTCACCGGCCCCGGCGGCGACCCCTACCTGCTGACCTCGGCCGGACTGGCCCCGCTCAGCCGGATGGCCTTCGAGCTGCTGCGCAACGACTCCCGCACCCAGGACACCGCCTACGAGGGCGCCGCCGTCACCCCCGCCGCCCTGGGCGGGAGCGACCTGGCCGCGCACACCGCGCCGGCCCTACCGGCCGCCGCCGGGCTGCCGACCGCGCCGCCCGAGCTGCTGACCGTCCCCCAGGGCCGCGGCGTCTGCGCCGACCTGCGCCTCACCGACCAGGCCCCGACCACCATCGTCACCCTGGTCGACGCCGCCGCCGTCGCCGGCCTGCCGCCGACCGCCCAGCCGGGCGTCGAACCGGCCTGCGCCACCGCCGACAGCATCGCCGTCCGCCCCGGCGGCGGCGCCCTGGTGCGGGCCCTCTCCAGCGCGGGCGTCGGCGACACCCTCTACCTGGTCACCGACACCGGGGTGAAGTACCCGCTGGCCTCGCCCGCCGTCGCCAAACAGCTCGGCTACGGCCAGGTCGTCCCGACCGCCGCACCCGAGCCGCTGCTGACCCTGCTGCCGACCGGGCCCAGCCTCGACCCGGCCCTCCTCAGCGGCGCCGCGACACCCGCGCCGCTCCCGTCCGGACCTGCCTGCCCGAGGTGAACCGGCTGCTGCCACGGGGCCGTTGATGGAGATGAGCCGGGCGGCCGAGAGCCCGGAACCGACGAAGGGAAAACCTGTGACCACTCCCAATCTGCAGACGGACGACGCGGTCGTCCGGAGCGTTCTGGCGACCCTGGAGACCCACATCGAGACGATGCTGCGCGCCGCAGGGCAGGTCGAGGCCGTCAACGGCGAGGTCCAGCAGCACTTCCAGGCCGCGTGCAGCACCGCGTACCAGGGGAAGATCCACGACTGGCAGACCAGGTACGGGCAGCTCAGGAGCGCCTACGACACCTTCCACGGGAGCTTCTCCACCGGGCACCAGCACGTCAACAACGCCCATGACGAGGCCCTCGGGTACACCGGCTCCTGGGGCAGCGGCGGCCCCGGCTCCGAGGTCTACAACGGCCTCAACCCCTGACACCAACCCCCGTTGCCCCGCCCGGCCGTGGCCCGTCCGGGCCGGACGGGCGCCGATCGAAAGGACTGTCCGATGGCGGACATCAGGCTCAACCACGCGAACATCGACGAGGCGGCGGACGCCCTCACCCAAGCCGGCCAGGGCATGCGTACCGCCATGGACGACTGCATGGCGGCGATCAGGACCGCCGAGAGCCAGCTCCAGGGTGACCTGGCCGCCGCGGCCCACGCCTTCTACCAGGTGCTGGCCGCCCAGAACTCCACCATGAACGACGACATCGTCCAGGGCGCCGACGTCCTGCGCACCATGCACGGCCTGCTGCGCGACGCCGACAAGCAGGCCGGCGCGGGTATCCACGGATGACGGTGATCGAGCGGGGCCAGGGTCGGGGAGGCCGCGATGGGTAGTTCGACCGACCCCGGAAACGTCGACTACGAGCACACGCTCAGCATCAACCACGACGATCTGGAGTACTTCGCGTACACCCAGCTCGAAAGCTACAAGCGCGAGCTCGCGAACGATCCCGGTTTCGTGGCGATCGGCGGGTTCGGCGGGCACGGGACCGGCCAGTACACCGCCCTGTTGACGGGGCACGGCGCCGAGCTGCCCGTCGCGGACCGGGTCAGGACCAACTTCGCGCAACTGGCCAAGGGGCTCTCAGAGGATCTGATCCTGCTCGGCACGCAGATGAGCGAGGCCCAGCTGAGGATCAAGGCCACTCTGGGGATCATGGACACCGCCCACGAAGAGGCGATGACGGCGGCGGAGATGATGGAGATCCTCAACGAGGTGGTGAAGGTCACCCCTCCGAAGAGCGAAACGACGTCGAGCTGACCACCCGTCCGGTGAGCCTTCGGGTTCACCGGATCCAGCCACCCCCGAGGCCGCCGGCCGGCCGGCGGCCGCCCCGTCATGCCTCACCCGATTGGAGAGAGAGAAGCCCGTGGCCACCATCCGCTGGGAGGACGCGCTCAAGTTCTTCGCCTCCGAGGCGCAGCGCACCGCCAAGATCGCCACCAGGGAGCAGGTCACCACCACCACGGGGGACCAGCGCTGGTTCACGCCGGTGAAGAAGTTCGAGTGGGGGACGGGCTTCTGCAGCTACGGGTCGACCGAGGGAAAGTTCGCCGGTGGGGCGGTCCCCGACCTGTGGTGGGCGTGGAACTACACGTACCAGGGGGGGAACTACCATGCCCTGATCACCCTGAGCTTCAACGACAAGGACTTCGGCGACCACCCGGACAACGTGCTCCACAAGTTCAGGGATCAGCGGCAGGACATCCTCTCGCCCTTGTGGTTGGGCGACAAGCACAACGACACGATCAACTCCGACTCCCTGCGGGCCGCTGCGACGGCCATCGGGAAGGTCAGATCCTGGCTGGCCACCTGGGAACCGAGGGTGAAGGGCTGGGCGGCGAAGATCGACGCGCCGGACAGCAACTGGCAGGGGAGCGCCGCAGGCGAGTTCAAGACGCTCCTCGAGCGGTACGCGCTGGAGATGGCGACCATCCGCCTCCAGCTCGACGGCGAGCCGTACGAGACCGACCTCAACACGGCAGCCGCCGCCATCGACTTCGCGGCTGCGGGCATGGACATGATCGGCTCGAACTGGGCCTTCGACCCACTGTCCTGGCCCGCGCAAGCGAGCCTTCAGGCGTTGACGGAGACGTTGAAGGACGTCCAGCCGGAGTTCACCACCATCCCCAGCGACGGGGCGGTCAAAACCGCCTTCGGGGATCCTCGGAACGATGTCTTCTACCTCCAGTTGGAGCAGCGGGCCAAGGCCATCTGGCTGGAGAACGTCGTGAAGTACCTGGACAACCGGCACTTCGGCACCGTGATCGACGTCGCAGCAGGCGGGGGCTCCGACCCGATGGCCGGGCTGGAGGCGGCCTACATGCAGCTGAACGCGGACTTCGGCTTCGGCTACCGGCCGGCCAGTCTGACCCTGCCGCCCGTGCCGGTACCGGACCCCACGAAGGACGGGACCGACCCCGGCAAGGACGGGCCCGACTCCAAGAAGGACGGTGGCGACGGCAAGGTCGACCTGAGCGGCAGTGACGGTGGCGGTGGTGGCGGCGGGGGCGGCAAGTTCGACCTCGGCGGCGGTGCCGGGGGTGGCGCCGGTGGCGGCGGTGGTGGTTCGAAGACCCATGTCCCGCCCCCGGTCGTCGGTGGCGGTGGCGGCGGGATCGGTGGCGGCATCGGGGGCGGCGGAGGGCTCGGCGGTGGTTCGGGGACTCCCATCCTCGACAAGGACCACAAGCCCGTGCTGGACGCCGACAAGAAGCCGGTGCTGCTTCCCCCGGGCGGGTACATCGACGCGAAGGGCCAGGTGCACGACGCCAACGGCCAGGTGGTCCGGGGCAAGGACGGCAAGCCGGTCGTCGTGCCCGTGGGATCGGACGTCCCGCCGGGTACGGGCGGTGGTGTCTACGGCCTGAACGCCAAGGTGCCCAAGGGCTCCAAGGTCCGGGATGACGGGACGGTGGTCGACGCCGACGACAAGCCGGTGCTGGACCGCGACGGAAACCCGGTGGTGCTGCCCAAGGGCGGTTCGATCGCTGCGGACGGCACGCTGCTGGACGCCACCGGTCGCCCGATCTCGGACATCGCCCAGCGGTACACCGACCAACAGCACGCGATCAATGCGCTGGTCGCCGGCTCCGGTTCCGGCGGAGGAAGCGGTGGAGGAGGCGGTGGCGGTGGAGGGGGCGGCGGCATCCGCCCGCCGTCCATCGGCTCCGGCTGGCAGTTGGACCTCGGTTCCTTCGGTGACTACGGGAGCGGCTCCAGCGGACTCTCGGGTGTCGGGTCCGGCTCCGGCTCCGGCGGGCTGGGCTCGTACGCCGGCCTGTTCGGCGGTGCGGGTGGCGGCGTGGGCGGCGGGGTCGGTGGCGGTTCCGGCGGCAGCTCGTCGGGCAGTGGCCAGATGCCCCGGCTGGCAGGCTCCGGTGGCGGAATGAGCCCCAAGACCATCGAGAGCAGCGGTGGGGTCGCACCCGTGAGCAAGCTCGGTACGGTCGCCCCGGCGGGGGAGAAGGCCGCGATGAGTCAGAAGGCGGCCTCCGCGCTGGCCGAGGAGGAGGCCGCGATGCGGGGCCGGTCGGTGTCCACCAGCGGCGGTGGCGGGATGATGCCGCCGATGGCCGGCGGTATGGGCGGCGGCGCCCAGGGCGAGAAGGACCGCCAGCGGACCACCTGGCTGGCCGAGGACGAGGAGGTCTGGGGCACCGACACCGGAGCGGTGAACGGTGTGATCGGCCGCTGAGGCGGACCGCCGTCGTGAAAGTCGTGAAAGCCGGGGGAGTCGGGAGAGTCCGACAGAGCTCGGAGCAGTTCGGAGGAGTGGAAAGATGACGTTCTCGTTCGAGGAACAACTGGCCCAGGCCATGGAGTCGTTGGCGGAGCAGCAGGCGAAGATGGCCGAGGCGACGCAGCAGTTGCGGGCGATGACCGCCTCGGCGACCAGCAAGGACCGGACGGTCACCGCGAAGGTGGGCTCCCAGGGCGAGGTGATCGCGCTGACCTTCCACTCCACCGCCTACAGGTCCATGGCCCCGGCCCAGTTGAGTGCCGTCCTGGTGGACGTGCTCAACGAGGCCAAGGCCCGGATGGGCGATCAGGTCATCGCCTCCATGCGGACGTTCGAGGGCGTCGGCGAGACCTTGCGGATGAACTTCACGGGCGAGCGCGAGGACGAGGACCTGTTCGCTGCGGGCGGGCTGGACCTGGAGTCGCTGCTGGCCCCGCTCACGGCGATGCGCCCGGGGGCCGATCCGGCGGCGAAGCAGGCCCACAAGCAGGAGGAGTTCAATGGCTAAGAGCCTGGTGACGAGCACGGACCTCAAGGCCCTGTTCAACGAGTTCCCCGATCTGGCGGCCCTGGTCGGCAAGATCAACGACGAGATCAACGACATCAACCAGAAGAACGTCAAGGGCGGCGGTGGCGACGAGATCGGCAAGCAGTACCACGAGAAGATCGACAACCCCATGGCGAACCTGACCACCCTGCTCACGCAGATCAGGGTCAAGCTGCTGGCGGCCGGTCTGCACGGCACGAGCACGGTCCAGCTCTTCGACGACGTCGACGAGCACAACCGAAACCTGGTGTGACCCGAGGCCAGGGCCTGTCCGGCAAGATCGGCCGGACAGGCCCTGGTGCTCGACTCCTTCGCGTCCTCGCCCCACCTCCCCCCGACAGCTCCGCACCCGGAGGCCCTCCGTCATGTCCCACTCGTCCATCCAGGTGTCCCCGGGTGTCGCCACGTTCTTCCACGTCCTCACCGGCATGCCCTGGCCGCAGTCGGACGAGGGCCTGCTGCGGGACGTCCGGGACGACTACCTCGAGCTGGCCAAGGACCTGCCGCAGCTGAAGGAGTACATCATTCAGCTCGTGGCGGCCTGCACGCCGCAGAAGTACGCGGGGGAGGCCGCCGACGCCTTCAGGGGCGAGATGAAGCGGTTCATCGGCGCGGAGGAAAAGGAGGGGGCCACCGACTACGTCAGCGTCGCGGGCGAACTCTGCACCAATCTCGCCGAGTTCGCGGGAAAGGTCGCGAACACCGTCGAGTACACGAAGTGGATGATCATCGGTCAGATCGTCCAGCTGCTGATCGAGATCGCGCTGGCCATTTTCTGGTCCCCGTTCACCGGCGGCACCTCGCTCCTCGTGGTCGAGCCCGTCAAGCAGGTCGTCAAGACGATCATCATCAACCTGCTGAAGAAGCTCCTCCAGGTGATCCTGATGCACACCTTCTTCGGTGTGGTGGGCGGCCTGGCGCTGGACGCGATCCTCCAGGGCATCCAGTTCGGCCAGGGCAACCGGCACGAGTGGGACAAGGACCTGACCAAGCAGGCCGCGATCTTCGGCGCGATCAGCGGCATCATCGCCGGCCCGCTGCACCTGCTGGGCATGGGCCTGGGCAAGCTCTTCGGCAAGATGTTCGGCAAGCTCTTCGTTTCGAACGAACTGAGCGCCTCGCTGAAGAGCCTGGCCGCCGGGCTCGCCAAGGGCGGGGCCAAGGACCTGGAGAAGCTCGGGGCCAAGGAGCTCGCGAACCTCGGCGCCGGCGAACTGAAGAACCTCGCCAGCAAGGAAATAGCCAACGCCGGGGGCAAGGGCGCCGGGAAGGCCGGGGCCAAGGAGGCCGGGTCCGGCGCCGGCCGGGCGATCGGGGACAAGACGGCGAACGAGTTCGCCAACAGCCTCGAAAAGATCCTGCGGGAGAACTCCGCCTTCCTCTCCAAGGGCTTCGCGGCCGGCGGCAAGACCGGCGCCAAGGCCGGGGCCCAGTTCGCCGAGAACATGGCGAAGTCCTTCGAGAAGCACCTCGGCACCGCCCTCGGCAAGGACCTCGCCCGCGAGCTGGGAACGGCGTTCGGCAAGGAGTTCGCCCAGAAGTGGGCCAAGTCGGCGGAATCCCGCGCGGGCCTGGCCGTCGCCCTGCGCGAGATCGCGAACAACTCCAAGGTCGCCAGCGGAGAGCTCAAGCTCCTGGCCGAGAAGCTTCCCGAACTCGCCGGCCGCGTCGGCAAGATGAACACGATGTTCGTGCTCGGCCACGTGCTCGGCGAGCAGGTCAAGAACGGCCTCAACCAGTACCTGACCGAGGGCTTCTACAACCTGATCTTCGAACCGAACCACGAGTTCTCGGCCGGCGGTTCGAGCTTCCTCGCCGGCTTCCTCATGGGCGGCGCACGCCACCTGATGCACGGCCTCACCTCGCCCCTGATGACCAAGTACGTCAACTTCGTCCGGGACCTCCAGCACGCCGACATCCCCCACGACGGCAGCAAGTACTTCCACGCGCTCCACCCCCTCACCCTGCTGTCCGTGGCCACCAACCTGTCCGGCCACGCCGCGCCGTTCCCGGTGCCCAGGCTCGGTGAGCGCCTCCCCGCCCCGACCGAGGGCGGACCGCACCTGTCCAACATCGAGGGCGGCGGCCACACGAGCTCGCTCACCCCGCCGTCCGGCTCGCACCGCACCGACGGCGGGCCCAGCACCGAGGGCGGGTCGAAGACGGACGGCTCCGAGGCCGGCAAGTCGACGGGCTCGAAGCCGCCGGTCGGTGCGGAGACGCCGGGTGGGGACAAGGCCCCCAAGCCCGGCTCGCAGACCGGCAACGGTGGCCGGCCGACCCCGGACCCCGCCACCCGCCGCCCCACCGAGTCCGGGGGCGACCAGGGCAAGCAGACGGGTGGCAACACGGCGACGGCGGGTGGCGGCGACCCGAAGCCGGATCCGCGGCCTGCACCGAAGCCGGAGCCCAAGCCGGACCCGAAGCCGGATCCCAAGCCGGACCCGAAGCCGGAGCCCAAGCCGGACCACACGCCCGACCCTCCGAACCCCGACCACACGAAGGACCCCAAGCCGGACCCGAACCCCGACCACAAGCCCGACCCGAAGCCGTCCAAGGAGGGCGACGGGCGGCCGCCCAAGACCGAGGGCGGGCCGGAAGGCAGCAAGGACCCCGACCCGAACGGCCCTCGCAAGGACACCCCCAAGTCCGAGTACGAGCTCCAGCGCGAACACCTCCGGGAACAACGCCTTCAGGGCGAGAAGGATCGTGCGGCGGCTGCTGAGGCTGCTCGTAAGGCGAAGGAGGCGTCGGATTCGTCCCTGGCGGACGGTGACGGGGTCAAGAAGCCTGGTGGCGACGGTGAGGAGGAGCCGCGGCCTGACCCGATGTACACGGCGCAGGGTGAGATCCACCGGGATCTGCGTGCGCAGGGTGAGTTGCAGCGGGAGCTGCGTGCGCAGGCTGAGAAGGCTCGTCAGGCGAGGGAGGCGTTGAATCCGTCGCAGGCGGACGGTGACGGGGTCAAGAAGCCTGGTGGCGACGGTGAGGAGGAGCCGCGGCCTGACCCGATGTACACGGCGCAGGGTGAGATCCACCGGG